>JBKCGW010000285.1:0-4751 GCA_046303175.1 Flavobacteriales bacterium | reverse complement strand
AATCAACACCATGAAAAAGATCTACTTTTTGATTGTCTTCGCTCTCGTTTTCGTCACTTCCTGTACCATCCAAAAACGCCAGCATCTTCCCGGGTATCACATTGAATGGAAGGGCGGCGAGGCAAGACGCACAGAAGCAGTGAAAGAATTGTCTTGCGAGGAAATGTCAACCGCGGCTAATACTGAAGCAATCAATGCGGAGGCAGTAAATACACAAGAGGTTGCTCCTGTTGTTGCAAACGTTGAACAGGCGCATGAAGAAGTTGAAGAAGTGAAATCAAGTTCGGTGCCTGCAAGTGAAGTTAATGTCAAGAAGAAGAACACAGGGATGAAATTGTCTTTCCCGCTTTCTCTACGTTCACCTGTTCAGTTGCTAACCGGAAAGGTTATGCCCGATGAAACAAGACGAACCGATGGTTTGAGCATTGCAGCAATGGTTTGCGGTATTCTCGCATTCTTTATCCCATACGTGGGCATAGTACTAGCCATTCTTGCTATCGTGTTTGGTGGTATCGGTATGCGCAGAACCAAGGCAAATCCGGACTTGAAGGGACGTGGCATGGCAATCACTGGGCTTGTGTTGGGTATTCTCGCATTTTTCGTTGTAATACTTGCTGCAGCCATCTTGGCATCATTGCTACTAGCGTAAGAATTGACTGAACAATACCCATGAGTTGTCGGTTTTTGAATAAATATTTCCAGTGGAAACATCCTCAAAAAAACACATAGCCATTCTTGGCAGCACAGGAAGCATCGGCACACAAGCTCTTGATGTGATAGCTGCCAATACGGATCGCTTTGTGGTGGAAGTATTAACAGCTCAAAACAATGCGAATCTGCTCATTGAGCAGGCATTGCAATTCAAGCCCAATTGCGTAGTCATCGGTGATGAATCGAAGTATACTCAGGTAAAGGACGCTCTTTGGTCGGCCGATATTAAGGTTTACGCCGGGAAGGAAGCTCTTGCGCAGGTGGTGGAATCGGAGTCGATCGATATTGTGCTCACTGCTCTTGTTGGTTTTGCCGGATTGGAGCCTACCATACGTGCAATCAAAGCAGGAAAGCATATTGCGCTGGCCAACAAAGAAACATTGGTGGTAGCCGGTGAGCTTGTTACATCGCTTGCTAAGCAATATTCAGTCAATATTTATCCGGTCGACAGCGAGCACTCAGCCATCTTCCAATGCATGGCGGGCGAGTGGCACAACCCGATTGAAAAGATATACCTCACTGCTTCCGGCGGACCGTTCAGAGGAAGATCCATAGAAGAATTGGCGAAGGTTACGAAGGCACAGGCACTCAAGCATCCCAACTGGGATATGGGCGCTAAGATCACCATCGACTCCGCATCGCTCATGAACAAAGGCTTGGAGGTGATTGAGGCGAAATGGCTTTTTCACTTGAGGCCAGAGCAGATTGATGTGATTGTACATCCGCAAAGTATCATCCACAGCATTGTGCAGTTCACAGATGGCAGTATGAAGGCACAAATGGGATTGCCGGATATGAAGCTGCCTATTCAGTATGCATTGGCTTACCCGGAGCGCATCTATGCCGACTTTCCGCGATTTGATTTCTTAAAATACCCGTCGCTCACCTTCGAGCAACCCGATAGAAAAAGTTTCCGTTGTCTCGATTTGGCTTTTGAAGCCATGCACAAAGGAGGCAACGCGCCATGCGTATTAAATGGTGCTAATGAAATTGCGGTGAAATTATTTCTAGAGGAAAAGATTACCTTCTTACAAATACCGGAAGTAGTGGAGCACGCGCTCGCGAATGTTCCTTTTATAGAGAAGCCTTCTTTGCAAGATTATTTTGACAGTGATGCAGCTGCAAGGGCGGCTTCTGCTGCGCTTTAAACGCGCCCTGAACACACATGCAGAATGAATGGTCGTTGGACGCGCTGCTGCGCGTACCTACATCGCCCTTCGCCCTTATATCGTCATGATATCCTTGTCCTTCACCACTATCATCTCATCCACCTTGCGGTTGAACTTGTCGGTGAGATCTTGCACCTTTGTTTCACCGGCTTTGGCTTCGTCTTCGGGCAAGCCATCTTTCTGAGCGGTTTTGATGAAATCGAGTGCGTCCTTCCGCGCATTGCGAATACCTACTTTAGCGTGTTCACCTTCGGCATGAGCACGCTTGCTGAGGTCTTTGCGACGCTCTTCGGTGAGCATGGGCACTGAGATGATGATGAGGTCACCGTTGTTCTGTGGATTAAGACCCAAGTTGGCTTCCATGATGGCCTTGGCGATTTCATTCAGCATATGTTTTTCCCATGGCTGCACGGTGATTGTGCGAGGGTCAGGCGTGTTCACGTTGGCGATGTTTTTCAGCAGGGTAGGAGCACCGTAATAATCGAGCTTCACGCCATCAAGCATAGCAGGAGATGCTTTACCGGCTCGGATTTTAGAGAGTTCGTTATCGAGGTGATCCAATGATTTTTGCATTGCATCGGTGGCTTCGTCAAGAGCCATTTTTACTTCATCGCTCATATGCTGTTTCGCTAATTGTACTGCTAAAATAATGGGAGATTAAAAACTCACCAGCGTGCCTACGTGATCTCCGGTTACGAGTTTTTTCAGGTTTCCTTTTTTATTCATATCGAAAACGATGATAGGCAGCTTGTTTTCGTTGCACAGTGTGAATGCTGTCATGTCCATCACTTTCAAATCTTTTTCGAATACTTCAGTGAAGCTCACCTTGTCGTAACGCACGGCGGTTTTGTCTTTCTCGGGATCGGCTGTGTAAATCCCATCTACACGCGTGCCTTTCAAAATCACATCGCAATCGGTTTCGATGGCGCGAAGGGATGCTGCAGTGTCGGTAGTGAAGAATGGATTACCGGTGCCTGATCCGAAAATGACCACACGACCTTTTTCCAAATGTCGTACTGCGCGGCGCTTGATGTATGGTTCGGCGATTGTTTTCATTTCAATGGCGCTTTGCAGACGTGTGTCCACGCCGAGGCTTTCGAGTGCGCTTTGCAGGGCCATGCTGTTGATCATCGTCGCCAACATACCCATGTAATCGCCTTGCGTGCGCTCCATGCCACCTTGCTCGGCTTGAACGCCGCGGAAGATGTTGCCGCCGCCAATAACGATGGCCACTTGAACACCACTGCTCCAAATATCCTTGATTTCTTCAGCGTATTGCAACAATCGTTGGTTGTCGATACCGAATTGCTTATCGCCCATGAGCGACTCACCGCTGAGCTTCAAAAGAATGCGTTTGTACTTCATTTGGGGGGCGAAGTTAGGGAGAAAAGGGCGAGGGGCGAAGTATGAAGTACGATGCACCATGTGCGAGGGGCGATGGGATTGGTGTGCGTACATTCTGATTCTGGGGTGAAGCAGTGAAGTAGTGAAATGGTGGGGACGCAACGTCACGGTACTTCGTTGTACGTCATTTGTACTTTTAGGTGAATAGTGAAGTACAAATTACTCTCACCCTTCGCCCCTCGCCTTTCACCCCTCCTCAAAGAAATTGCCTTACCTTCGCGCCCATGTCCAGCATTGTCACCCTCAGCGAGTTTATCATGGAGCGCCAGGCCGATTTTCCCTATGCCTCGGGAGATTTGTCGCGCTTGTTGGCAGACATTGGTATTGCAGCCAAGATTGTCAACCACAAGGTGAATAAGGCGGGTTTGCAGGATATTCTCGGTGCCGTCGATACCACCAATATTCAAGGCGAGATCCAGATGAAGCTCGATGTGTTTGCCGACAATGCGCTACTCAACGCGGTGCGCTGGGGTGGACAGGTTTGCGGCGCTGCTAGTGAAGAGAACGAAAAGTACTTCACGTTTGAATCTGAAATTTGCAAGAAGTCGAAATATGTCATCTTGTTTGATCCGCTTGATGGTTCATCCAACGTCGATGTGAATGTATCCATCGGAACCATCTTCAGTGTTTTTCGCCGAAAAAGCAGCGTGGGCGACTTAGCCAATGTGAACGACTTTCTGCAAAAGGGCGCCGATCAAGTTGCTGCGGGCTACGTTATCTACGGTTCGAGCACCATGCTCGTTTACACCACGGGTCATGGCGTGAATGGATTTACACTTGAGCCAAGTATCGGTGAGTTTTGTTTGTCGCACGAGAACATGCGCATACCCGAGAATGGCTCTATTTATAGCATCAACGAAGGAAATCTACTTTCATGCAGTCCCGGTGTGCAGAAGTATGTGAACTGGTGCAAAGAGACCGACAAGAAAACAAGTCGCCCTTACAGCGCGCGATACATTGGTTCGTTGGTGTCTGATTTTCACCGCAACCTCATCAAGGGTGGAATCTATATGTATCCGGGCACAACCAAGAATCCGGAGGGGAAACTGCGCTTGCAATATGAAAGTAATCCGCTTGCGTTCATCGTGGAGCAGGCCGGTGGCAAAGCATCCGACGGTCGTGGTCGCATCATGGATATTCAACCGGCATCGCTGCACCAGCGCGCGCCATTATTCATAGGAAGTAAAAACATGGTGGAGTTGGTGGAGAAGTTGATAGCTGAGGAGAACGAAAATTAATATGTCCGACAGCCTCGTCATCATACCAACCTACAACGAAAAGGAAAACGTGGAGCGTATGCTTCGCACCGTGTTTGGCTTGCCAAAAACTTTCCATGTGCTCATTGTAGATGATGGCTCTCCTGATGGCACCGCGCAAATCGTGAAGGGTTTGCAGACCGAGTTCGCAGGCAAACTTCACATTCTCGAACGCAAAGGCAAACTCGGTTTGGGCACTGCGTACATCGCA
>JBKCGW010000284.1:0-13664 GCA_046303175.1 Flavobacteriales bacterium | reverse complement strand
GCGTTTGTAGTTCACATCCTGGTAGATTACAAACCCGTTGCTTTTCTCGCCTTCTTGCGTGAACACTGACCATTCGGCACGTGAGCGAAGCTGGATATTCGGATGAACCTGATAGGAGCCGTTGATGCGCCAGTTCTCCTGCAACGTTGGGACAGGATACGTGATGCTTATATCCGTATTGGAGGAATTGAGCACGTTCTCACGCCTGCGATAGCGCAGGTAAATTTCATTTTTCTTGTCGGGTTTGTAATTCAATTGCGCCAAATAATCAGTAGCTACACTGAGCGCATCCACGCGGTAGCGGAGCCACGGATATCGAATGAGGTCTGCATATGCCGTCAGGGTCAGTCTGCTTGAAAGATTGGCTTGGATGCCCGTGTAAAGGCCGCGTTCGTTGGCAGCAGTTAAACTGTTTTCACCAAATACATTGGCTTTTGTGTTTTGGAAGTCTTTGCCGAAATAACGCCAAACGCTGCTCACGGTAAGGCTTGGGTGGAGTGCTGCTACAAATCCATTTATCATCGAGAATCCGCCGTTGGCGCTGCGTGCGGCCTCACCGAAAAAATTTGCATTACCCAACAAGGCTTGATAGTCGACGCCAACGGTTGTGTTTTGTGAACCGTAAAAGCGGTACATCGAATAGAGGTCTGTTTTGGGTAAAAGTTGGGCGTTTATTTCTGTGTGAAGGCCCGTTATTCCCACTGAAAACATGCGATGGGAATACTTTACGTTTGCTCCGAAGACTTGCTCTCTCACCAGATTTTTGTTGGCTATTTCACTCTCGGTTCTATGCAATCCACCCATGGGCAAGCTAGATACAATGAATTCGTCATCGGTTAAAAGACTGTCGGCAGATTCATCGGTATTTCCATCAATTCGCTTATCGCTGAAAAACGTGGTGAGTTCAAGGTCTTTCTTTCCAACCGTTATGCCTGCACCCCGGAAAAAATTCGCTTCCTGAACACTCGAATAAGGCCTCAGTCCAATTCCATTGCGCTTTACGTTTGAAATGAAAGGCGACTTACCAAATGCTAATCCGTTCCAGCAGGTAAGTCCTTGACCAAACAATGCTTGGTAGTCACCCACAACGAAGTTTCGCAACCAGGTTTGACCACTGTACATAGCATGTGCACTGTAGAAATCGGGGCCTTTTTCCAGCGATTCGCCAGCGTCTTTTTCGAGCGTGAAGCCCGCACGAAAGCTCTTCTTGTAATTGAGTCGATAGCGAGAATAGATATAGTCCGGGGATCCTGCATAATCAGGAATTCCGGTGTCAGGATCGGGGAGAAAGCCTTCTTGCACTTGCAAGTTGCGCTTGTATCGAATAAAAAGGTCGTGAGTGGCTTCGCGCCAAAATTCAGACATGCTGAAGTTTTTCAGACTCAGCACCGGTTCTACGGTTGTGAACCATGTCAAGCTACGAATAGTGGGCAAATCGAAATCTTCGATAGCCTGCAACTCATAGATGCTTCTCAAATCACCATACCGCGCAATGTGTTGTTGCAGGTTGGCAATTTGAATGTCGGTGAGTAGGTACAATTCTCTCAACTCCTCTACATTGGCTGAGTTCAGGTTCAGGGGGTGTTCGAAGTAATATGCGAGGTCTTCAAATAGATTGGTATAATCCAGCTCCTGGCCTTCATCCAGTGAGTTGGCAATTTCTTCAATGCGCTGCTCGATAATAGAGGTTTTCAGCTCATCGGTTTGTGCCTGGATACGCAGCGATACGAAGAAGAAAAACAGTGCAGTGCATGCATGAATTAGGAGCGACCTATTGAGCAAAGCAAGCATCATTTTTCTGTCTGGCCGGAGTAGGTAAATGACACATGTGGGTTAAAGCCCAACACGGGGTGATAAGCGGCAGCCATATCGAACATCCATTGTTGCAGACGCCAACCGAAGCCGAAAGTAAATTGGCGGGGTGCCGATGCGAAACCTCCTCTCAAAGCAATTGATTCCGTTATACGGTATTCGATGCCTGCTCGAACAGCTGCATCGAATTGTGTGTCTTTATACACCTCGCCCGTCATTAGTAATTGTTTAGAGAACATATACGTGCCGCCCATGCGGAAAACAGCGGGTATACGCTCATCAAGGTACTCTGAAAGTTTAGCTCGGTTGGGGTTGCTAATGTGTGCTGCCAGCGTCAGTTTTGAGTTGAGTCGGTAAAGAAACCCGGCCTCAGCACTCACTGCGTTGGCGCGTCCGTAGTTTTCCCCAAGTCGTACAGAGTAGTAGTTGAGTTGAATACCCACATCCAATTTTTCTCCCAACCCCATGGCATAGGCCAATCCTCCTTTTGAAGATGCGAATTCGGAATATCCAAAGCTGTGATAGCTCACGGCGAACACTCCTTTGCCCGTTCGTGCTGCTGCGAATACACCTTTATCGCTAAGGGCATTGAGACCAAATCGGTTTTCGTAGTATACCCCTGCATCGATGGATTGCACGGATGCCAGTCCTGCCTGATTATGGAAGGCGCTCCAGCCTCCGTTTAAAGCTGCATAAGCGCCGGCCATGCCGGTGGAGCGTCCGCCGGCATTGTCGTTGAATTGGGCCTGGCAAGCCCAACAGAAAAGCAATGCAGTGAATGTAGCTAGAAGACGTGGCATCATCGCGGCCAAGATACACGATTGACGTGACAGGTAATTCGTTTTACAAGGCAAAAAAAATTCCGGACAGGTCCGGAATTTTTGTTCTGTGCGGGCGGAGGGACTCGAACCCCCATGCCTCGCGGCACCAGATCCTAAGTCTGGCGCGTCTGCCAATTTCGCCACGCCCGCAAGCAAGGCGGCGCGAATATACACATACATGCCCAATCCCAAGGAGCATTTTTGTATTTCTCGTGAATGCCTCCCGTGCATTAGTTTTGCGCCCCCGCTATAAAGGGGTTAAATCACCTACAAATCGCTCAACATGAATATCGAAAGAAAAGACATCGACACGCAGAATGCCGAATTGTACATTCATATTACACCGGCCGACTACAGCGAGCGCGTTGATAATGCCATAAAAAAATACCGCAAAACCATGCAGATGCCCGGTTTTCGTCCGGGACACGTGCCCATGACGCTCGTTAAGCAGCGCTATGGTAAGAGCATCCTCGCGGAAGAAATCAACCAGGTGATTCAAGACAATCTCTATAAGTTTTTGTCGGAAAATAAAATCGAGGTGCTGGGTAGCCCCATTCCTTCTGCGGATAATGCAGAAGTTGGAAATTGGGATAACCCGGGCGATTTCAAATTCACCTATCAATTGGGTTTGGCTCCGGCTTTCCAAGTAGAACTGACTTCTGCCCAAACATTTGACTACTACAATGTGATTGTAGATGATGCATTGATCAACCGTCAGGTAAAGGATTTGGCCCGCCGTTATGGTAAAATGTCGGACCCCGAAACCAGCGAATCGGAAGACATGTTGATGGTTGAATTGAATGAGTTGGTTGAAACCGGAGTGTTGAAGGAAGGTGGAATTTCGAACAAGTCTACTATATCTATCGAGTTTGTGAAGGATGCTGCAACGAAGGCTTCGCTCGTTGGCTTAACGGTTGGAAGCATCGTTGAGGTTGATCCGCACCACTTGACGGAGAACCACGAGGACTTGGCTAAGATGCTTGGTATTACTCACCACGATGTACACCACTTGGAATCTAAGTTTCAGTTGAAGGTGAATGAGGTTAAGCGCATTGAACCACATGCGATTGACCAAGAACTATTCGATAAGTTGTATGGTCCCGGCGAAGTGAATGCTGAGCAGGAGATGCGCAACAAAGTGAAGGCCGATTTGGAACAGATGTTTTCTCGCGATTCGGATTTCCTTTTCAAGCGTGAATTCGCAAAGAAGATTACGGAAAGCATCGATCCCAAATTGCCGGATGCGTTTTTGAAGCGCTACATTCAGTTAACCAACGAAAAACCGGTTACTATGGAAATGGTAGAGCATGACTATCCATTCTATGCAGCTCAATTGCGCTGGGAGTTGATTGAAGGTAAAATCATTCGCGCATACGAATTGCGTGTTAGTCCCGACGACGCTATCGCCCACGTAAAGCAAGTGCTGGCATCGCGCTACGCACAATATGGTTTGCCAATGGAAGATGAAATGCTTACTGAATTTGCCAAACAAACATTAGCAAAGAAAGAAGAGGCAAAGAATGTATATGATTTCCTTTATGAAGAAAAGATGATCGCGGTAGTGAAGGAAAAGTGTACCTTGAATGAAATCGCAATAGGCTATGAAGATTTCATTCACAAAGTTCAACATGCATAATTGTATATATATCAAAAGAAAAACCCCCGATTAATCGGGGGTTTTTTTATTGAAACTTCTTACAAAAACGTTGGTGTTGCCGCACAAAGTCAATTCACTATCGCTGCACCATAAAGCGTTTCACCGAACGCTGGCCATTGTTACTTACCATGATTAGGTAGGTTCCTGCTGCAAGATTTTGTGTGTCGTAGGCCTGGTGTTGCATGCCTTCCTGGAGATTTTGTGACTTCTTTTCGATTACACGGCCTTGTAAATCAAGAACGCTAATTTCGACTGTGCCACTTTGAGCAAGGATATAGTCGATGTAGAGTGCATCTGTTACCGGGTTTGGGTAGATGTTCACCGATGAAATGGCTTCAACCGAATTGTTGAGAATAGTAGCATCTGCAGGTGCGGCTTCACGGGCAGCAACTACGCAACCTGTAATAACCATATCGTCGATGTACAGAGCGTCATCGTCATCTGAAGCGTCGGCGCGCACGCGCACGCGAGTAGTGTTGGTGAATGGACCGGGGATTACTGCATTAACGGTGTACACGGTGTTATTAGCGAATCCGGTTCCGGCAACATACGTAGCGCGGGTAGTGTAGGTGGTTCCGCCGTTTGTGGAAAGTTGCACCCAAAAATCTTCGCCGTTTTCAAAACTGATAGTTCTAAATTTAAAGCTAACGGTTATTTCGTTGTAATTCACCAAATTCATGTTGGTTGTAGACATCACGGATGAGCTGGTGTTGTCGCGCAGGCGAATAGCCCATGTTCCGCTGGGTGATGTTGTGCCGCTGATACGAGCGCAGTCCGTACCTCCATCTGTCCAGATGCCGAAACCTGCCTCGAAGTTGTTGGAGTTAACCGTTGTTACGGTGCAAGGTGTAACGCATGGAGCACATGAACCACCGCAGTCGATGCCAGTTTCGTTTCCGTTTTGAATACCATCCGTGCAGGTTGGAGCAGGCGTGCTGCCAACGCAGAATTGGGTTGCTTGGCTTGTAGTAAATGTACCACCCGATACCAATGTGCCTGAGGGGCCGATTAGGCGGTAGCTTCCATTTCCATACGTACAGCACATTCCATCGCCGTAGGTGTCGGTGAAAGTGAGGGTGTAGCAATCATTTCCTAAACATAGTGGAACATTCAGAGTTGATCCCGCTGTTTGACCGCTATAAGGTCCGCCTGAGGCTATAATTGAGTTGGCGCTATTCCGAATATTCCAGGCTGTTTCCGCAGGGTAGTTATCGAAGATGATTGTAAGAGTGAGGCTTGTGCCATTGCATGGGCATGCAGCGCATGAGCCACCGCAGTCTATACCGGTTTCAGTTCCGTTTTGAATGCCGTCGTTGCAGGTGGGTGCCGGACCTGCAATACCGCATCCGTTCGAGGTTAAGAGTGAAGCTCTTGCTCCACCGGCTGCAAACAAGGCCTGCATGCGTGATACCTGTCCATTGGAAAACATATACATGCAGGCATCATCGGTGTAGTCCATGTAGTTCATGAACATATCGCCGTTTGGGCCATTGCTGCATGTTACTCGAGGGAAGGCCGGACAGCCAACATTAGAGCCTGCGGCATTAGGTGTATCTGAAACCTGGTCGCTACCTGTGCAGCCCGTGCCATCGTCGCCCCAGATATGGAACAGATTCAACCAGTGACCCACCTCGTGGGTTGCTGTGCGGCCTTTGTTGAAAGGCGCTGTGGCTGTGCCAATTGTACCGAAATATTGGTAGTCAATTACAACACCGTCGGTGCTGGCAGAACCACCCGGGAATTGCGCATATCCGAGGATTGTACCTGATATGTCGCAAACCCACATATTGAGGTATTTAGACGCATTCCATGCGTTCGACCCGCCTGATGTGGAAGATTTCACAGTGTTATTGGTACCAAACGATGTTGCTGTTGTTGGAACGCGCAAAACACCATTAGTAGGATTTCCGTTTGGATCCACGGTAGCAAGACAAAACTCGATATTTGCATCGCCAACCAGACTTGAAAACGCTGAAGGCGTATTTGCAACGTCGGCATTCAGTCTTCTGAAGTCTTGATTAAGAACGGTGATTTGCGATTGAATTTGAGCATCGCTGATATTTTCAGCAGTGGTGTTGTAAACAACATGCACTACTACCGGAATGGTAACCAATGCACGCTCACCTTGAGGGTTGTTCAATAAGTAGTCGCGCGTGAATTGTTCAATTTCGTCGCGGCGTTGAATGATACTTGGGTCTTCCTGCTCCAGCATCATCTGGTATTCGTTGGTGCCGCAGTTACGCTGTGCAAGCAGGCTATGCTGCAAAGCGAGTACTGTTACTAACAGAGTAAAGATTTGCTTCATCTTGTTGGGGTTTTTATTGGAATTTTGTTAAAACTAATAGGAGATCCTGATTAACACAAATTGTTTTGATAGAGAATTTAAAAACACAGGCAACTTCGGATAGTTCACAGAGACGGATCTTGGAATGGGTTGCAGTTCTTTCGAATCTGTCATTTACCGTTCTTTACATGAACCAAAGTGAATGGGCATTCACGATGGGGATTCTAGGTCCTTTGTTTTTATTGATTCTCAGTTGGCGCGAAAAACTATATGCAGAACCGGTTCTGCAAGTGGTTTATATCGTGTCGGCCGTGGTTGGTTGGCTCAATGTGCAAGGGGGCTGGTCTACACTGCAATTGAGTTTAAAGACGCATCTCATGCTGTTTTTATTAAGCACCGGTTTAGCGCTTCCGTGGGGTTTTGGGTTGAAGCGTTACACCTCGGCGAATTTTCCACTCATGGATGCGCTAATGGCTTCTTGGGGAATGTTGGCTACTTGGCTCATGATGTATCAGATACATGAGTGCTGGTTATACTTAATAGCCGTGAATGTGCTTTCTTTTTTCATGTATTTCAAGAGGCGTTTATTTGCGGCAGCATGTATGTTTGCAATCTATTTCATACTGTCTATCGACGGTTATTTTCGGATGCATTGGTTTGAATTATGATCAGAATTGCCATTACGGGGCCGGAGTGTTGTGGGAAGTCAACGTTATGTAATTGGCTTTCAGAGCGCATTTTTGATGCGCGTGTTGTCAAAGAATATGCACGCGAATACCTTCAAAAAAAAGGAGCGGGTTATTGCTACACCAAGGATGATGTGTTGCTCATAGCTCGCAGAACATCCGAGCTGTTGAATAAAGCGTTTAAGTCGAGCAGCGATGCACTCATAGTCGACACAGATTTTTACGTGCTGGATATTTGGTGGCGTGAACGCTATGGCGAATCAAATGAAGAGATTGCCGTCATGAAGGATACGTATGATTTCGATTTGTATCTCGTCTGTCAGCCTGATTTACCATGGGAAACAGACGCACTGCGCGAAAATGAACAGGACCGTGAACGCTTATTTGCCCTCTACATGGAAGATCTGTTCAATGATGGAAAGACCGTGGAAGTGGTAAAAGGAACGGGCGACGCGCGTATGCAAGAAGTCCTTGAAAAAATATTGAGACGGTTTCCGAATCTTATGACCGAGGAGTAAGTCGACGCTCAACGATGCGGGCGGCCATCAGTCCGACGAATGTGCCCGCAAGGTCAGCCGCCAAATCCAGCACATCTCCTGCGCGTTCATCGGTAAAGGTTTGTTGAACCCATTCGAGTAAACCACCATAACAAGCACAAAGCCCAATAATCCAATACATGGTCTGTCTTGATTCTTGTTTCGAGTCACGGGCGAGGTAGCTCAATGCTGCCAATAGAAAAAACAGGATAGCATGAATCCATTTATCAGCAAATGGGAAATCGAAACGGCTAGCACGTTCCGGGTCAAAAGGCGCAACGTGAATGACGAAAACAAAAGCCGCCCACATCCACTGGGCGGCCTTTAAAAATTGCTTGTATCGGAATGAGCTAATCATACGCTCATCGAAGATTTTTTATTTATAGCGACGCTTCATATGCGGCAGCGTCCATGAGATGGCTCATGTCAGCACCTGCATCTACTTTAACCTTGATCATCCAACCACTTTGGTAAGGGTCGTTGTTCACTGCTGCAGGATCATCACCTAGTGCGCCGTTTACTTCTATGATTGTTCCTGCAATGGGCATGTACAAATCGCTCACGGTTTTCACTGCCTCAACGGTTCCGAATACTTCGTGCGCCGCAAACGATTGTCCGTTGGTTTCAATTTCAACAAACACGATATCACCCAATTCACCTTGAGCAAAATCAGTGATGCCTATGGTGGCTACATCACCTTCGATGCGCACCCATTCGTGGTCTTTTGTGTACTTGAGTTCTGATGGAAAATTCATAATCGATTTATTTCTGCTTCAAATGTAAAGGCAAGAGCACAGATGAAACGAATACTGGATTGGAAACTTTAAATTTTCTCTTCAGGTTGGAAATAAAAGGTACATTCGTCAAAAATTGCACTATGGATTTCAGTGTAACACAGTTGCTAATCTTGGTCTTCGTCGGATTGTTGGCCGGCGCGCTCAGCGGGTTCGTTGGGGTAGGGGGCGGAATCATCATCGTGCCTGCCATGATTTATTTTATGAATATGAATCAGATGCAGGCGCAGGGGGTGAGTCTAGCGTTGTTGATGTTGCCTGTTGGCATTTTAGGGGTGATGAACTATTACAAAGCCGGACATATTCAATTCAACTATGTACTCATAATTGCTCTCGGTTTTGTGCTGGGCAATTACTTCGGCTCGAAATACGCCATGCGAGTTCCGGAGCACAAGATCAAGTTTTTGTTTGCTCTTCTCATGCTCTACGTAGGCTTCCAAATGTTGTGGAAGAGCGGCGCGAAATGGGCTTCAGAATTCTATAACGGCTAATTACTTCAAGCGACGACGCTTCATTTCTTTTTGAATCAGCGATAATTCTCTTCCGGTTTGGCCTTTTACGGAGGTGTTTTCCTGCGCTCTGCGAATGAGGTAGG
This sequence comes from Flavobacteriales bacterium, assembly GCA_046303175.1. Lineage (GTDB taxonomy): Bacteria > Bacteroidota > Bacteroidia > Flavobacteriales_D > Sanyastnellaceae > JAIBBG01. The sequence continues at coordinate 4,479 of JBKCGW010000284.1, read as the reverse complement.
GTATTACTTCCCGAATAGGACCGTAGGGAAGGTATTTAGCCACATTGAAACCGGCGTTGGCTAGGTTGTAACTGATGTGGTCGCTCATGCCAAAAAGTTGTGCGAAAAAAATTCGTTTGTCGCTGCGTTCCAGTTTCCGTGCATCGATAGCCGCGGCAAGGCGTAAACTACTTTCTTCGTTGTGCGTGCCGGCGCAAACAGCGATGCGGTCGATATGGTCCAGGCAATATCCAACAGCTAGGTCAAAATCACGGTCGCTTGCTTCTTTGGTAGGTTGGATAGGATCAGCGTATCCCTTAGAAACAGCGCGGGTTCTTTCTTTTTCCATGTATGCTCCACGCACAAGTTTAACACCCAAGAAATAGTTTTGATTGATCGCTTTTTGATGCGATGTTTTCAAGAAAGCAAGTCGGTCGTGGCGATACAATTGAACGGTGTTGTATACAATGGCTTGATGGGTATTGTAGCGAGCCATCATAGCATCGGCCAACCGATCAATGGCGTCTTGTATCCAGCTGTCTTCTGCGTCAATGAAAATAGGCACCTTGTGCGTGGCAGCATGCGCACAAATGGCATCTACTCGCGCTTCCACGCGCTCCCACTCAAGCTTTTCAGTTGCGCTAAGCGGACTTAGGTCGTTCATTTTTTCGAGCAGCTCGAAGCGTGCAATGCCGGTAATTTTAAATACACTGAACGGAATGGAATTGCTGCGTGATGCTTGCTGCACAGTGAGCATAATCTCCGCTTTGGTGTTTTCGAAGTCAGCCTCATTTTCTTTGCCTTCCACTGAGTAATCCAGTATGGTTCCGATGTTGAATTTACCCAAGGAATCCACTGCACGAGTGCATTGCATAATGGTTTCACCACCACAGAATTGCTTGAATATGTTGCCGCGCAGGGCCCATCCAATCGGAATTCGCAGAGTAAGTGCCACATGGGTCAGCACTCTTCCTGCTGCCACTAGCGACGGATTACTGATTAGTTTGAACAGCCAGTAAGCGCGCTTCAATTCTGCATTCGACTTTCCGCCGAAGGCAATTTCTGTATTATCGAACGAGGGTTGCGGTCGTATTTCCATGCGGGGCGAATTTCAGCACTCTTTGGTGTTTCACAAAACAAAAATGATTGTGGACTACATTCGTGGCCCAAATTAAGTCCTATGGAAAAAGCAACTCAATACATACAGGAAAACAAGCAACGTGTTCTCGACGAATTATTCGATTTATTGCGCATACCAAGTGTAAGTGCCGATCCTCAATACGCCGCTGATGTTGCGCGTTGTGCCGATAAAGTAGCGGAGCATTTACGCAATGCCGGGGCCGATAACGTGGAGATTTGTGCCACAAAAGGTCATCCGATTGTTTATGGAGAAAAGTTGATTAATCCGGCGCTACCCACTGTTCTAGTTTATGGACATTACGACGTGCAGCCTGCCGATCCTTTTGAGTTGTGGCATACACCGCCATTTGAGCCGACCATTCGTAAAACAGAAATTCATCCTGAGGGAGCCATTTTTGCCCGCGGTTCTTGCGACGACAAAGGTCAAATGTTTTCACACGTGAAGGCGTTCGAGGCCATGATGAAAACCGACACGCTGCCATGCAACATCAAGTTCATGATCGAAGGCGAGGAAGAATGCGGAAGTAACAACTTGGGTCCGTTTGTAAAGGCCAACAAGGAACGTCTGAAGAGCGATGTAATCTTGATTAGTGATACATCCATCATCGCCAACGATACACCCTCTATCGACTGCGGTTTGCGTGGATTGAGTTATTTGGAAGTGGAGGTTACCGGATCGAACCGCGACTTGCACAGCGGAGTTTATGGTGGAGCAGTTTGCAATCCCATCAACATTCTTGCGAAGATGATTGCAAGCATGCATGACGAGAACAACCACATTACCATACCAGGTTTTTACGATAAAGTTCTGGAGCTTTCGGCTGCTGAGCGTGAAGAGATGAATAAGGCGCCTTTCGATATTGAAGCCTACAAGCGTGATTTGGATATCGATGAGGTATGGGGCGAGAAGGGTTATACCACCATTGAAAGAACCGGCATTCGCCCAACATTGGATTGCAACGGTATTTGGGGTGGGTACATTGGTGAAGGAGCCAAGACGGTTTTGCCATCGAAGGCCTTTGCAAAAATTTCCATGCGCTTGGTGCCCAACCAGGTGAGTGATGAGATTACCGGGTTGTTTCAGAAGCATTTTGAGAGTATTGCGCCTAAAGGTGTTCGCGTGGAAGTTCGCCCCCATCATGGTGGTGAGCCCGTTGTTACACCAACCGATTCGAAGTCTTACAAGGCAGCGAGCGACGCAATGCTGAAGACATATGGTAAAAAGCCAATACCAACACGCGGCGGCGGATCCATTCCGATTGTAGCCTTGTTCGAAAAGGAGCTGGGAGTAAAAACAGTATTGATGGGCTTTGGTCTTGATAGCGATGCGCTTCACTCTCCCAACGAGCATTATGGAGTGTTCAATTACTTCAAGGGCATTGAAACAATTCCATATTTCCACCACTACTTTTCTCAAGCATGATTTTGATGCGGAGTAAAGGTTGGTTGCTCTTGCTGTTGTTTGCTGCGATGGTAACACTCGAGTCGTGCCGCGTGTATCGCGACGTCGAGTTTAAGGGTGTTACCGAAACTCGATTTACCAGTTTCAATTCGCAGGGAATCACCTGTGAGTTCGATATAGAATTGTACAATCCCAATCCGTATAAAATTTCTTTAATGCAGTCGGATGTCGATTTGTTTTTGGAGGGCACTCGTTTGGGTGAGGTGATATTGCCTGCTGTCGCAGAATTACCGGCCGACCAAACAACGAAACTGAAATTGTCCTGCACAGCTGAACCGGCGAGTATCCCGAAGTTGGTGGGTGGAGCGATAGGTTTGGTGTTCAAGAAGGATGTGGTAATCGAAGGAACCGGATTCGTGACGGCCAAGGCATTCATGATTTCGAAAACAGTCCCCATCAAATTCAATCAGCGATTGAAAAAGGAGGATTTAGGTTTTTGACATAAACAATTGATTTCAAGTGGTTTACTTGTTTGAATTGAAAAAATGGTTTCGCATGCTTGAATTTTCGAAGGACTGAGCTATATTTGCGGCCCCCAAAAGGGAAAATTGTGTAAATCGTTAAAAAAATTGAGTCATGAGTAAGCGTACCTACCAACCTTCGAATACCAAGCGTCGTAACAAGCACGGCTTCCGTAAGCGTATGTCAACTGTAAAGGGCCGCGCGGTGTTGGCTGCTCGTCGCAAGAGAGGTCGTAAGAAATTGACTGTATCAAGCGAGCGTCGTCACAAGGGTACTGTTCGTCTGTAATAGTTCCTTCGGTAAAGATATCAGGCTGCTTTCGGGCGGCCTTTTTTTTTGATTCAATACGGTAGTTATTTTCGAGCCATGAAGATTGCGGTGAATACACGGTTAATGCTGCGGGGTAAGCTCGATGGCATAGGATGGTTCACGCACGAAATACTATCCCGGTTAGTACAGATGCACCCGGAGCACGAATTCCACTTTCTATTTGATCGCCCATATGCAAAGGAGTTTGTATTTGGCCCCAATGTGAAAGCGCATGTTTTGTTTCCGCAAGCACGCCATCCATGGTTGTTTCGTATCTGGTATGATTGGATGGTTCCACGCAAACTCAAGGAAATTGGAGCAGATATTTTCATTTCTCCTGATATGATGCTTTCATTGCGTGCTCAATGCCCGCAATTGGTGGTGCTTCATGATTTGAACTTCGAACATTATCCAAACGATTTACCGGCTTCGATTTCGAGGTATCTTAAAAAACTCACACCCTTGTTTGCTCACAAAGCAGAGGCCATCGTAACCGTGAGCGAATTCAGTAAATCCGACATTGTGAAGTGTTATGGTGTATTGCCCGAAAAGGTCCACGTAGTTAACAACGCAGCGCAATCAGTATATCGCGTGTTGAGCGATTCCGAGCGATTGGAGGTGCGAAACCGTTGGACGCAAGGAGCACCTTACTTCGTGTTCATCAGCTCGATTCATCCGCGTAAAAATCTGATGCGCTTGCTAAAGGCGTATGATGAATTTCGCAGTCAAACAGGAAGCAACGCAAAACTTGTAGCGGTTGGCAGAAGGTTTTGGAAGAACCAAGAACTCGATGAGACACTGCAAGCAATGAAGTTTAGTTCGGATGTGATTTTTACCGGGCATTTGGATATTCAAGTATTGAGTGAAGTCTTAGGGGCTGCACGCGCACTCGTATATGTGAGCTACTTTGAAGGTTTTGGAGTGCCCATCGTTGAGGCATTCCAATGCGGAGTGCCGGTTATTACATCCAATGTTACATCGATGCCTGAAGTTGCCGGCGATGCAGCTTTGTTGGTGAATCCGTTTGATGAGTCGGAGATAGCACAGGCTATGATTCGAATGGATTCTGATGAGAATTTGCGCACGGAGTTGACTCAGCGTGGACTGAATCGAGTGAAAAATTTTGA
>JBKCGW010000283.1:0-2689 GCA_046303175.1 Flavobacteriales bacterium | reverse complement strand
TCCGAATACATGGCAAAGAAAAAGCAAACCACCGCCGCTCCGAAAAAAGAATCATCGAAGCGGATCGTGAACGACAAGTCTGTCGCATTCCTCGAGCAATACATCAACAACCCCGCACCTACAGGCTTCGAGAAGTCGGGGCAGCAGTTGTGGTTGGATTATATCCGTCCGTACATCGATGATTATTTCGTCGACACCTATGGCACAGCAGTGGGCGTCATCAATCCCGACGCTCCATACAAAGTAGTAGTAGAAGCACATGCCGACGAGATTTCGTGGTTTGTGCATTATATCACCAACGACGGATTCATCTACTTGCGTCGTAATGGTGGCAGCGATCATCAGATAGCGCCAAGCATGCGCGTAAACATTCACACCGATAAAGGCATTGTGAAGGGTGTGTTTGGCTGGCCTGCCATCCACGTACGTGAGCCCGGTAAAGAAGAATCGCCGAGCATGAAGAACCTCTTCTTGGAAGTAGGAGCTACCACCAAAGCCGAAGTAGAGAAGATGGGTATTCACGTGGGTTGTGTGTGCACATTTGAAGATGAGTTCATGATCATGAACGATCGTTACTACTTGGGCCGTGCGCTCGATAACCGCATCGGCGGATTCATGATTGCTGAGGTAGCGCGCATGCTGAAGGAGAAGAAGGACAAGTTGCCGTTTGGTGTTTACTTCACCAACTCGGTGCAAGAAGAAATTGGTTTGCGCGGAGCGGAAATGATTGCACACCGCATCAAGCCCGATGTAGCGATTGTGACCGACGTATGTCACGACACCCAAACCCCGATGATGAACAAAGTGGTGAACGGTGATTTGGCGTGCGGTAAGGGGCCTGTGCTTTCATATGGTCCTGCAGTTCAGAACAACCTATTGAAGCACATCATCACCGCGGCGGATAAGAACAACATTCCGTTCCAGCGTGCAGCCGTATCACGCAGCACCGGCACCGATACGGATGCTTTTGCCTACAGCAATGCGGGTGTAGCAAGTGCGCTCATTTCATTGCCATTGCGCTATATGCACACCACTGTAGAGATGGTGCACATGAAGGATGTTGAGCACGTGATTCAGCTGATTTACCATTCATTGAAGGCGATTAAGAATAACCAGGATTGGAGGTATATTAAATAAGGTCTTTACCGCTGTATAATTTTTAACCGCAGAGGCGCTGAGAAAGCAGAGAGTACAATTCTTTGCGTTCTTGGCGCCTTTGCGGTTAATTTTTTACGAGTGTGGTCATGTTTTATTGGAATCATATTCCGATGTTCTTCGCTTGAGTTGTAATACTTGTCGGCGCTTTCTCCGTTTGTTTGAAGCATATCCTATGCCTTAAGCGAATAGGTACTATCAATTATTTGGGAGCGGAGATTTTCTTTGCGTCGAATAGATTAAGGTATTGTTTTTTGAGGATCAAGGCCTGCGAAGGAGCTGAGCCACTGCTCGAATACAACTTTGTTTTCATGCGCATTGTTCCATTATTCGTTAACTTTACACCGCCTGAAACATGGAGCGCAACAGACGTGTTATCTTCTACAAGCATTACTTCTGGGATTTTTTCAATGAGCAAAATGAAAAGGTGCAGGAGAAGATTGATTTTGTGTTATTCATGATTTCGGTGACAGATAGAATTCCTCAAAAGTTTTTTACTCACATCGAGGGGACTGATGGGTTGTATGAAATCAGGGTCGAATATCAAAGCAACATATTTCACATATTCTTTTGTTTTGATGAGGGGAAATTGGTTGTGTTGTTCAACGGGTTTCAAAAGAAATCGCAAAAGACGCCACAGATTGAAATTGAACGTGCATTAAACATTAGGAAGGAGTATTTCTATGAAAAAAGTAAAGCCGGAAAAAAAGAAAAATGGTAGGGCGCGAAAGAGTAGCCTTACAACCTTTGATGAGCATCTTGATAAGCGCTACGGTCGAATTGGTTCAGCGAGGCGTACCGAATTTGAAATTAAGGCCAAGGCGTTTGCCATTGGTGAAATTATTCGTGAAGAGCGTCGACTAGCTTCTATGACCCAGGAACAACTAGCCGAGAAGACAGGGACCAAAAAGAGTTTTATATCGCGCATTGAAAATGGTCACAGTGATATTCAGCTATCCACCTTGTACAGGCTAATCGAATTAGGTCTGGGGCGGAAAATATCACTGATGATACAGTAGTATTAGCCTAACGTTCTTTTTTAACCGCAGAGGCGCTGAGAACGCAAAGAGTATTTAAACTTTGCGTTCTTGGCGCCTTTGCGGTGAGTTATTTTCTCCGCATTCTCCGCGTCTCTGCGGTTAATTTTTCCGCAACGGTTATTGCTTTATTTTCGTTCGCACCAAACATCCCGTTCATGCGTTTCCTCCTTGTACTATTCATTCTCATTTCTTTTGCGGCTCACGCCCAGCGCAAACCCATCGTAAAACCCGCACTAACACCTACCCCGGGCATCGAACGTCTGCAATCACTTTCGTCTGCGCGCGATGCTGCTGCGCAAAGTCCGTGGCGCGAATTGCCTGCGCGTTGCATTGGACCAACAGTCATGAGCGGACGTGTGGTGGACATCGATGTCGATCCGGCCAACAGCATGCACTTTTATGTGGCCTATGCCAGCGGCGGCCTGTGGGTGACACACAACAACGGGGTGTCGTTCACGCCGGTATTCGACGATGAAGCGGTGATGACCATCGGT
>JBKCGW010000282.1:0-16014 GCA_046303175.1 Flavobacteriales bacterium | reverse complement strand
AGTGCTATGCTGTTTGTTGGAGCGAAAGTTTCTCAGTTCGCGTTGCTTCCACAAGGCCAGGTTGAGCGCAAAGAGCGCGTATTGAACATGGTGAAGCAAATGGACGAAGAAGGATTTGGTAATTGCTCCAATATTGGTGCATGCGAAGTACAGTGTCCGAAAAATATTTCCTTGGAAGTCATAGCGCGGATGAATCGCGAGTATTTGACAGCCAATGTGAAGCCAGAGAATTAATGTAATGAACCGCCTATTCGCCGGTTTTGCCTTGTTGTTTGCTCTTGTTTATTCGAGCACCGGTTCAAGTCAAAACTTCCACTACAGCGCAGCGTCGGGGAGTTCAAACTTTTTCGATATCGTCGAAGAAGCAACTGAATACTTCTCGAACAGCGGCCTGAATCCTGAGCAGCCTTACACCGACAACGAGTACATTCGTTTCAAACGATGGGAATGGTACTGGAGAAGTAGGGTCAACGAGGACGGATCTTTTCCTGATCTCATAGAACAAAATCGTGTTTACCAAAATCTGCAGTTCGAAGCGTCTCAACGAGACGTGAGCAGTCCGTGGGTAAACATTAATCAAACGTATGGCGATGGTGGTTACAATGGAATGGGTAGGGCAACCTCCATTGCATTTCACCCCACGAATCCTGATATATATTATGTAGGCGCTCCTATCGGTGGTATCTGGAAAACTACCGATGGGGGGCTTACGTATGCCGCGTTGGGTGACTCACTTCCGTATGTGAGTGTCGGTAATATTTGTATCAACCCCAATAATCCCGACATCATCTACATCACCATAGGCGATCACAACGGTTGGTGGAACTATGGCCTTGGTGTCTACAAATCGTATGATGCCGGCATTACCTGGGAGCCAACCGGCAACACTTCCTATTTCACGAACAACGTTGCATACCTGCGTATGGTCATCAACCCGGCGAATCCCGAAGAGTTGTTTGTAGCGCAAACCAATGGCTTATATCGAACGCAGGATGGCGGTACCACCTGGGACGTTGTGCATAGTGGCTCACACATCGATGTTGCGTTGAAGCCCGGTGTGGACGGCGAGTTATACTGCGCTACCGATGACTATTGGGGAAGCAGTGAGGTGTATTCTTCGTGGGATCATGGCGACACATGGACGCAAATAACCGACTTCAATCAGACAGCGAATTACCTCTACCTCTCGGTTAGCCCGGGAGAGCAAGAATACCTCGGAATCAAATCGAGTGTGGATGGTAATCAAGACTATTACGCTACTTACAACGGAGGAACTACTGTAGACTACATCGATGTAATGCCCGATGATGGTGTGCTCTTTACCTCGCCTGTAAATTCATCTAAGGTGTATTGCGGATTTATGGTGACGCATCAATCGGTGAACGGCGGTTTGGATTGGGAGCAACTCACGGATTGGTATAACACAGGACAGCGTCCTGAAGTACATGCCGACAATCGCAACGTCGCTTATCATCCGCTAACGAATGAGATCTATTTCTGCAACGATGGTGGCATTTATAAGTTCAATGAAGAGACGATGGAATGGACCGAGCTTACTGCGGGTCTTATCATCACTCAATACTACCGCATAGCCGTTGCGCAGACCGATGATATCTTCATGATTGGTGGTACGCAAGACAATGGAGGTCGCAAGCGCGTAACCGCCGATACTTGGGGTCCAACCAATGGTGGTGATGGAATGGAGGTAGCAATCGATTTTGAAAACGAAGAGACGATTTACACGACGTATATCTACGGTCAACTTTATCGCTCGGATGATCAGTGGCAAGAGGATCAGTACTACGAAATCACACCGCCCGGGTCGGATGGTGGTGATTGGGTAACCCCGTATGTCTTGGATCCGCAAGATCCACATGTATTGGTTGCCGGTTATAGCGACGTGTTTCGTTCGGATGATAGAGGCGAAACTTGGCAGCAACTTAGTTTTGATTTGACAGGAGATCCCGAGCGTAAGTTGAAGGCCGTGGCCATAGCACCTACTGATCAATCTACCATTTATGCAGGACGCGGCGCCATGCTTTACATCACGCACGATGCAGGCGAGAACTGGGACAATGAGTTGGTGGTGTTGGGTGCAGGAACAGCCGAGATTACCACCATCACTGTGGATTCTGAAGACCCGAATGAGTTGTGGGTGACCTTTTCGGGATACGCACCAACCAAGAAGGTTTTTCACTCAATCGATGCTGGTCTGACGTTTACCAATGTAACGTACAATCTTCCCAATGTGCCTGTGAACGGAGCTGTCATCGACATGCAAAGCGAGCAACATGACATGTACATAGGAACCGATGTTGGGGTGTTTGTGTTGGATGAGACCGCACAGCAGTGGATTTTTTATGGAGCAGGATTGCCCAATACCATGGTGAGTGATTTGGAAATACAATACTCATCGCGTAAGCTTCGCATTGGCACATTTGGTCGCGGTGTGTGGGAAAACGATTTGTATTCCGAGGTCTTCTCGAACGTGCAGGCTATAGATCGCGGAGGCTCTCAAACGTATGCAGTCGTGGGAAATCCGGTAGGAGATCAGCTGCTTATCAACGTTCACAATCAAAGCAACATGCATGGCTCGTTTGTGGTGTACGATGCAAAGGGCATGCGATTGAAGGAATTGCGCAGAACATTGCACGAGGGACACTATCAAATCACGATGGAAGTAGCCGATTTGGCTACGGGCGCATACGTGCTTCGTTACGAGTCACAAGGCTCTGAATCTCTTCAGAGTGTTCGCTTCGTGAAGCGCTAATCGTTGTCTTGGTCGTTGCGGAAGATGTCGTTCATGATGTCGCTAAACTCGATGCTGCTATCCATGATGGTTTTTCCAATCACCGAGAATTCAGCCAAGCCGTGCATTACAAACTCCATCATCATGAGCTTTTCTTCGTCTTGAATGCCGGGGCAGTACTTGTCGACTATTTCGTGTAGAACAGGTATGCTGTAAAGTACGTTGGCATATTCATCGCGTGAGAAATCGATCAGGATTTGAACGTTTTCATTCGCAAGATGATCGATGATGGGTTGATACGGATTCTGAATCTTCTTGCGCTTGATGGTTTCGGGACTCGGAAAAATCTGCGGAAACTTTTTGCGGATAGCCATTCCCAACAAGCGATTGGCCACAAAGTGTGGGCCCTCTTGTTCGCCTTCATACACCAATTCAACTTTACCGGTTATCGCAGGAACAATGGACATGAGGTCACCAACGCGGGCATGTGTTTTCTTTTCCTTGTTGATAATGGCTCTGCGCTCTGCACTGCTCACCAAGTTTTCCATCGCGCTGATGGTAAGGCGCGCCGATACACCACTTTTCTGATCAACGTATTCACTTTCGCGTGCCTCAAACGCTACCATCTCTACTAACTCACGCAGGAAGGGTGATACGGTTACACGCTTCAATTGGTCTTTGGTGTGGCGTGCTTCCAGTTCGGTGATTTCCATCCCCAGCGCAATGCTCTTGGGATAGTGCGTGATGATTTGACTTTGTATACGGTCTTTCAGCGGTGTGATGATGCTTCCGCGGTTGGTGTAGTCTTCCGGATTGGCTGTGAAGATGAATTGAATGTCGAGCGGTAATCGCAATTGAAAACCGCGAATCTGAATATCGCCTTCTTGCAAAATGTTGAAGAGCGAAACTTGAATACGCGCCTGCAAGTCGGGCAGTTCGTTGATTACGAAAATGCAGCGATGGCTGCGGGGGATAAGACCAAAGTGTATCACGCGCTCATCGCTGTATGCCAACTTGAGATTGGCTGCTTTGATAGGGTCGATGTCGCCAATGAGATCGGCTACACTTACATCGGGTGTCGCCAATTTCTCTACATAACGCTCAGCGCGATGCATCCAGCGAATGGGCGTTAAATCACCATGAGTTTCCACCAGGTCCTTTGCCGCGCGACTGATGGGGTTCAGCGGATCGTCGTTGAGTTCGCTTCCGGCCACACAGGGAATCCACTCGTCGAGCAATTCGGTGAGCGTGCGCGCAATGCGTGTTTTTGCTTGTCCGCGCAAACCCAGCAAGTTGATACTGTGCCCACTCAAAATTGCACGCTGCACATCGGGCAATACGGTTTCGTCGTAGCCGATGATGCCTTTGAAAGGATTGGTTCCTCTCTCCATGTGTCGAATGAGGTTGGAGCGCAACTCTTCTTTCATGGTCTTTGACGCGTACCCTGCTTGCTTCAGTTCTCCCAGGGTGGTTATGGTGGTGTGTTTCATTGCTTAGTTAATCACATTCGTTTTTTGCGGTTGCGCTCGTAGTCGCTGAGTATACTATCGCCCAATGCGTCGAGCCCCGTGAAAAGAGCTTTGCCGCCATTGGCTTCCGTGAAGTCTTCAATGAATTGCTGCAGATAACTGTCTTGTGCAATCATGAAGGTGGTAATCGGAATTTTTTTCTTTCTGCATGCACGTGCCAGATTCAGGCACTTGCCGGTGATGTAAGGATCCAGTCCGAACGAGTTTTTGTAGTACTGTCCGTTTTCTTTGAGGCACGATGGCTTACCATCGGTAATCATAAAAATCTGTTTGTTGCCCGAACGTTTGCGTCGCAGTATTTCCATTGCCAGTTCAAGACCCGCGACGGTGTTCGTGTGGTAGGGGCCAACTTGCAAATACGGCAAGTCTTTTACGCTTACGGGCCAGGCATCATCGCCAAATACAACAATGTCGAGTGAGTCTTTGGGGTAGCGTGTCATGATGAATTCAGAAAGCGCCATCGCTACCTTTTTAGCCGGCGTAATGCGGTCTTCACCATACAGTATCATACTGTGCGAGATGTCGATCATGAGAACCGTCGATGCTTGCGCCAGGTATTCTGTTTCAAATACCTCCAGGTCGTTTTCGGTGAGCATAAAGTCATGAATACCATGCGCTATCTGCGCGTTGCGCATCGATTCGCTCATGAGAATCTGATCGGGCTTGTCGCCGAAAACAAAGGGACGTCGCAGTTCCGTGGCTTCATCGCCGCTGCCGGCTTGCTTGGTCTTATGACTGCCTTGCTGCGACTTTTTCATTTTACCGAAGAGCTGGTCGAGGTTGCGCTGACGCAGCGCTTGTTCGCTCTTTGCGGTTAGCCCGCCGCCCTTGCCGTTTCCGCCTCGTTGTCCGGCTTCATATTTTTCACGGAGGTAGCCTTTGCGCTTCAGCTCCTGTTCGAAATCGTCGCGGGAGTAGGTATCGGAAAAAAGCGGACGTTGACGGTCGATCTCTTCCATGAAATCGAGTGCTTCATTGGGGTCGCCATTTGTGTAATTGAGTAGCTCAATAAACAACGGCAACAACCGATCGAACGGTGTTCGTTTGTCTTCTTCCGGAATGTATCGATGGAATTCAACCCCAATCATGGCTGTACAACAACTTGAAAGCACAAAGGTTGCAAGTTGTTTCGCACATGGACACGGGAAATGACTAAAAGCAGTAAAGGCAGGTTATTTTTCCTCGGCTTTTTCCTGTTCTTCCTGTGCTACAAGGATGGGTGCCAATTGCTGCGCCTCCAGGTTTTTAAAGAACTCACTCTCCTCCATAGATGGCAGAAGAAACAAGGAGAAGTTGTAGATAGGCTCGTAGAAATAAGAGTGTTGCTTTTGCTTGTTGGGCAGCCAGCCGTATTTCCTATCCAACGCGTTGAACAGCACAAATACGATACTCAGAAACAAGAGAGTTTTGGTGAGTGAGAAAAATGCTCCTCCCACTTGATTCCAACGCTCAGCGCCGCCTGCACTCACGGTTTGAGTGATGAGCTTGCCCATGAAATACAACCCCACGAACACAAGTACCAGCACTACAACAAAAGACACGATGGGTAGGCTTTCTGAGCTCATGTCAAACTTGGTACGTAGAAAATTGGCCATCCAGTCGCTCAGGTGAACGCCCGCATAGAGTCCAACAAAAAGTGCCAGCATGGAGAATACTTCCATCACAAAACCATTGCGCCACCCGCGCCAAATGGCAAGCCCGATGGGTATCAATAGAAAGAGGTCGAGATAGCTAACCATGGTACCGAAAATAGGATTCGCATGCAGCTATGCATACCCGCTCCTCCTGAGTTGTCAACAGGAAGCGTTGAGTAGCGGCACGGGAGTTTCCTCCCCGAGCTTTGCTTATGGTTGAAAATTAGGATTCTATACGATTTTGAGTAATTTTGTTACTCAATCATGATCGAGGCTCTGCTTTCTTCCAAAACCCGCATGAAATTGCTGATGAAGTTTTTCCTCAACAGCAACAACAGCTCGTATTTGAGAAATCTCGAGGAGGAGTTTGGTGAATCGACCAATGGAATTCGAATCGAACTGAATCGATTTGAGAAGGCCGGATTTTTAGAATCCAGGCTCGAGGGAAATAAGAAGATGTTCAAAGTGAATGTCGGTCACCCGCTTTTCAAGGATCTCAATTCAATCTTAATGAAGATGACGGGTTTGAACCATGTGATTGACTATATCCTGGCCCGAATTGGTGATTTGGATAAAGTATATTTGGTTGGCAAGCTGGCACAGGGTCAGGATACCGGGATCATTGATATTGTATTGGTGGGTGATGAAATCAACAAAAATTTTTTGATTGAACAGATAGAAAAAGCAGAGAAGAAGATTGGAAAGAAAATTCGGTACGTGCATTTCACCACTACAGAATTTGACTTAAGTAAAATAGAAGAGCCGGGGCTGCACCCTTTGTTGTTGTGGAGCAAATAAGCTAACCGCAGGCAAACGATGGCACCCTTGATGAAAATGAAACTATGAACAGTAAGGTATATACCCCTTCGAACAATGAGACGCTGATCGGAATGTTCAGATCGATTTTTCGCGGAATGTCCGACGGGAAATCACTGGCTTTTCAATTGTTTCGTCGTGATTTAAAGGCCAGTTTTGAAGCGTCTTTGCTCGGGTTCTTGTGGTTGTTCATGCCGGCGCTGGCAGCTGCGGGGATTTGGATCTTACTCAATCAGCAACGAGTAATATCCGTTACATCAGGACAAATGGCCTATCCGGCGTTTGTGTTGATTGGAACTACCCTATGGACCATATTCACGGAATCACTCAATAAACCGATACTGCGCTACAAGGCGGCGATGCCGCTTATGACGAAATTGAATTTCCCGCGCGAAGCACTTTTGCTCGCCTCTTTTTACGACATGCTGTTCAGCGTTTTTGTGAAGTTGCTGGTGTTGTTGCCGTTGCTCTTGATTTTGGGAATTGAACCGAGTTGGTCTTGGTTGTGGATGTATCCCGTGGCAATTGGAGTCGTTTTTACTGGATTGGCAATCGGAGTTTTCATTTCACCCTTGGGCATTTTGTTCAACGATGTTTCTCGCGCCATCAACCTGTTGTTGCCGTTCATGATGTATCTGACGCCGGTTGTTTACGCGATTCCCAAAGAAGGCGTATTGGGCACGGCGCAATCGTTTAATCCGGTGACCGCATGGTTGGAGTTGGGTAGAACGTGCATCGGAAATATACCCTTCGATATGCAGACATCGTTGCTTGTATGGTTGCCGATAACATTGCTTTTGCTGCTGGTTGGGCTCATCATGTTACGCATTGCATTACCTATAATTGTTGAACGTTCAGGAAGTTAAAAAAGCGCCTCATGGAAAACGAAGTATTGGTACGAGTAGAAGGTGTTTCGAAGAAATTCTGCAGGAATCTGAAGAAGAGTCTCGTCTATGGCGGCTTGGATATCGTGCGGGGTTTTGCCGGCATCGAGCGTTCCAATGAGTTGAGGAAAGATGAGTTTTGGGCAGTCAACAATGTCAGTTTCGAATTACGAAGAGGTGAATGCTTGGGTCTCATTGGTCACAACGGCGCCGGAAAAAGCACGCTTCTGAAAATGCTGAACGGATTGATTGGCATTGATAGAGGACGAATCGAAATGAATGGAAAGGTAAGCGCGCTGATAGAGCTCGGCGCAGGATTCAGCCCCCTGCTTACCGGACGCGAAAACATTTACAACAACGGCGCAGTGCTCGGATTTACACGCGCAGAGATCGATGAGAAATTTGACGAGATACTAGAGTTCTCTGAGCTCAAGGACTTCATTGATACGCCGGTTCAGAACTACAGCAGTGGAATGAAGGTGAGGTTAGGTTTTGCTGTAGCGGCACAACTCGAGCCCGATATTTTACTGATAGATGAAGTGTTGGCCGTGGGCGACATGGGATTCGTGTTGAAGTGCTTTAATCGCATGGATAAACTTCTGCAGAATACAGCCATGATTTTTGTGTCGCATTCCATGCCGCAAGTAGCGAGGATGTGTACGAAAATTCTCGTGATGGAAAAGGGTTGTCCTATCGAATATTCCACCAACATCACCGAGGGACTGGCGAAGTATTACAACAAGTTCAAGATGCAGATTGGAGATTACAAGGGCTCCGATCGTGCAGATTTACTGGAGGTGACTATTACATCCGACAACAAAACATTTGCAGCCAACGACGATATAGAAATTCTCTACGGCGCTTCGATGGAATTGACCATCAAAGTGCGCTTCAATGTTCCTGTTGTGAAACCTGAACTGTACGTTGTGTTTTATGACAAGGAGCAACGAGGATTTGCAGAGATATTCAATTTCAGTGAGTATTGCTCAATGGATGTAGCCAATGGTATTGTGAGCTTTCAAGCATCCATTCGCGAGCTTTTTTTCACACAGGGAAAGTATTCTATTACTATTGCAATGAACGAGCGCGACAATGGTAAGAATATTTTATTCCGACATCAGTCAGCCATATACTTTAACATGAAGGGAGGATATCACGGGTGGGTGCCCGTTCAAATCAATCCGACATGGAAATACACGAACGCACAATGAAAAAGATTATACAACAACTAGTTTCATCGCTTGGATACACCTTGGTGAAGACCGATTTTCTCCAAGAAATGAAACGTGGGTTACGCTCCTCAAATCCGGATGCATCTTCAGAGAAGAATGATTTAATTGGAAATGCATTCAATGTGCTGAAAACAGCGGGATTTTCCCCGAAGCACATAATCGATATTGGAGCAAATAAGGGTACTTGGACACGCGAAGTAATGCGTGTGTTTGATCAAGCCTCTTTCACTTTGATTGAGCCCCAGGAACAACTTTCGGTTCACTTTCAAGATCTACTGAAGAGTAATAAATTCACGTATCTACCAATTGGAGTAGGTGAAACTCCGGGTCATTTTAGTTTCACCATCGCTAAGCGTGACGACAGCTGCACTTTCCGAATGTCGGAAGAGGAAGCCAGAAGCATGGGCTTGAAGCAAGTGACCGTTGAAGTGAATACCATTGACAATATTGTCGCAAACTCTTCTTACGGCATTCCGGATTTGATAAAGATCGATGCCGAGGGTCTCGATTTAGAAGTTCTTCGCGGTGCGAAATCAGTTTTAGGTAAAACAGAAGTAATACTCGTGGAAGCTGCGGTAGTAAACCCCGTGTTCAAAAACGATGTACTTGCGCTGACAGCATTCATGCGCGAACATGGCTACAAAATTTTTGATATTACTGACTTGAACAGACCCTTTAAGAAACGTGTTTTGTGGTTGGTAGAATTGATGTTTGTAAAGGAAAAGGGGATTGTTGACAGCCATCATTGGCGCGATAACGACTAGTAGGATATGCACCGTTAAATTGGATTCCGTGATTAATGTAACTAAAACATTTTTACCGCCTCTCGAAGAGTACATGCGCAACGTGCAACGCGCATGGGACAATGTGTGGTTGACCAATCGAGGTGAGTTGGTGCGTGAGCTGGAAACAAAACTTACTCAGCACTTAGAACTCACACCGGAGTGCAGGTTGCTATTTATGAATAACGGCACTGTGCCCATTCAAATCGCATTGAGGCTTCTTGCCAACGGTGGTGAGGTTATAACTACACCATTCAGTTACGTGGCTACCACAGCTGCTGTAGTTTGGGAAAATTGCACGCCGGTATTTGTAGATATTCATCCGGAGTATTTCACAATCGACGAAGAAAAAATAGAAGAGGCTATTACCGAAAAAACAACGTGCATCCTAGCCACACATGTTTTCGGAAATCCTTGCAATTTGGAAGCGATTCAACGTATAGCAGATAAACACAAGCTTCATGTTATTTACGACGCGGCTCATTGCTTTGGTGTAAAGTACAAAGGGCAAAGCATCTTTGAATTTGGTGATGTAAGCACCTGTAGTTTTCATGCTACCAAGCTCTTCCATACAGCAGAAGGCGGTGCTGCCTTTTGCAAGGATGCTGAACTGTTTCATAAACTTTTTTACAGCCACAATTTTGGACACAATGGACCGGTAGACTTCCATGGGCTAGGCATTAACGCAAAGGTTTCTGAATTACAAGGTGCTATGGGTTTATCGGTGTTGCCATACATGCAGCACATTGTTTCGGAACGAAAGCGTGTGGTCGATTACTACAACGCTCATTTGAATGTTGACTCTTTGGAAAGGATGAGGTTGCGTGAGAATACAGATTGGAATTTTAGCTATTATCCAATTGTTTTTAAAACCGAGGAAGATTTGTTGAACGTCGATTTAGAACTGAAGAAGAACAGCGTGACGGCGAGAAGATATTTCTATCCATCACTCAACTCATTGAATTATGTCGCCAACACACCGTGTCCGGTAAGCGAGAGTATCGCATCGCGAATTCTCTGTCTTCCCCTTTTCGTTGGTTTGACAGACGAACAACTTGATTTAATTGTTACCACCATTAACCGAACCTGTTGACTTGGATAAACGCCTCGGTTGAAATTGTACACGAATGACCATGCAAATGACGAAACGAATCTTATTTCTGGGAGGCGCCGATATTCAAGTAAGTGCAATTAAGAAGGCCAAGGAACTTGGCTATTATGTCATTACTTGTGATTATTTGCCCAATAATCCGGGTCATAAGTTTTCTGATGAATACCACAATGTGAGCACAACTGACAAGGAGGGTGTTCTCGAGCTGGCAAAGAGCCTCCGCATAGATGGTATTTTGGCTTATGCTTCTGATCCGGCAGCACCAACGGCTGCCTATGTTGCAGAGAGTTTATCACTGCCCACCAATCCGTATGACGTTGTACAAATTATGTCGCGTAAGGATTTGTTCAGGAATTTTCTTCAACAAAACGGATTCCTTGTTCCTGAGGCAAGCGCCGTTTCAACGTATGATGAAGCCTATGAATTCCTGAAGAAATTCAATAAAAGAGTCGTTATAAAGCCGGTTGATTCGTCGGGTAGTAAGGGCGTGTTTTCAATAGAGCCCGGTGAGGATTTCAATGAGAAATTTCAGAATGCACTTTCTTTTTCGAAGGTGGGGATTATCATCATCGAGGAATTCATTTACAAGAAAGGTCATCAAATTGGTGGCGATGGCTTTATTGTTGACGGCGAGCTTGTGTTCCGCTGCTTTGGGGACATTCATTTTTCGAAGACAAATCCGCTATTACCCTGTTCTGTAAGCGTTCCAACATTGCATAGCAAGGAGGTCGTTCGCAAGGTGCATGAAGAAGTGCAACGATTGTTTACTGCTATCGGTATGCACATGGGCGCTGTGAATTTTGATATCATGGTAGATGAAGACGACCGTGTTTTTATCCTCGAAATCGGACCCCGTAACGGAGGAAACATGATTCCCGAGCTGACGGAATACTGCACAGGTGTGGATATGAAGGTGTATAGTATCAAGGCAGCATTGGGAGAAGATTGCAGCGATTTGAAATTGGGTGAGGAAAAAACCTATTTCTCACACTATGTAGTTCATGCATCTATGCAGGGAACAATAGTGAGCATGAAAAAATCGGACAAGCTTCAAGAGGCAATTTTGTATGAACACTACAACGTTGGCGTTGGCGATAAAGTAGATGTGTTTAAGAGTTCGGCCAATCGACTCGGTGTGTTATTGCTGAAATATCCCAACGAAGCGACGATGTTGGACCTCATTTACCGTATGGACGAGAATTTGCTTTTTGAGATAGAATCGTAGTCGAATGAGCACACTCCGGGTAGAAAACATCAATCAATCAAGTGAGGCGGTATACAGCTACCTGAATGAAAATTCGCATGTATTCATTCCGCCATTGAAACCTCGGGTGGATGTGTTGGCATACGCTCAAAAAATTGCAGCGCATGCTCAACAATTTTGGTTGTATCATTCGGAAGTGGCAGTGGGCTTTGCAGCATGTTATTTCAACGATCCGACTAACATTACTGGCTTTATTACCTCTATAAGTGTCATCCCTGATGCGCAAGGAACCGGAGCGGGAACGCTCTTGTTGAATGAAGTTATTCGATACGCACAAGAGAAGAGAACTGCTCAAATCCGACTCGAGGTTTTTGAAGAGAATGAAAACGCCATCGTGTTTTACGAGAAGAAAGGATTTCAGGTTATCGGCAAGGTAGATCAAAAATTAATCATGAATTTAGAAGTTACCTCAAATGCAACAAACTGAGAACAATGAAAATATCACAGTAAGCATTTGTTGTTTGGCCTTCAATCATGAGGATTTTATTGCCCAAACACTGGATGGCTTTCTTCTTCAACGTACCAATTTCGATTTTGAAATTATCGTTCATGACGATTGCTCCACCGATGGCACGAGACAAATCATAGAATCCTATCAAAAGAAATATCCGAACATTGTTAAGCCTATATTCCAATTGCAGAATCAGTATTCTCTTGGTCTAAAGCCCATTTTCAATCACGTTTTTCCCAAGGCCGTTGGAAAGTATATAGCACTTTGTGAAGGAGATGACTACTGGACTGATCCACTGAAGCTGCAGAAACAGGTAGATTATTTGAATGTGCATGAAGAAGCTGTTCAATGCTTTCACCCGGTTCAAATATTAATGCCGGATGGACTGCTGAGAGAGGATTTTCTAACGAAGGTTCCGGATAATTACCAGCGAATAGAAGTGATAGCGGCACAGGGTAATTTTTTGCATACCCCATCGGTAATGTTTCGAAATGTGATTCGTCAATTTCCTGAGATGATTCATGAAACGCCTATCGGCGATTACTTTCTGCAAATGCTGCTTGCTACACATGGCGAATTTCATCAATTACCGGATGTGATGGCGGTATATCGCTATGGTGTGGGTGTTTGGAGTAACGAGCAGCAATTCATTCGGTCACTGCGCACCGCCAAAACACACGCGTTGCTGATGACCTATTTTACCCAAAATGACAATCATCCCGTAGCCGAAATTTTCGCTCGACGAATAGCAGGTTTTATGGAACGTTTCCCTCATGAAATGGAGAAGAAGCACATTGAGTATCTCATTACCAATTCCGAGATAGCCGTCCCTGTAGTGCAAGCAATGAATAGGGAGTTGAAAAAGAGAAACGATGCAGTAGAACGATTGAGAACAAATCAACTTCAAACCTCATCGATAAAGAAAATGGTGACTGAATTGTCGAGAAGAATGATTCATAAACTACGAGGCAATAAATAGGTTGTCGAAATGAAATCAGGCACAGTAGACATATCTATTATCGTTCCCAACTATAACCACGCTCGTTTCCTTAAACAGCGCCTCGACACGGTATTCGGACAATCGTATACGGATACAGAAATCATCTTACTCGATGATTGTTCGACCGATGAAAGTAAAGATATTCTTCAAGGATATGAGAATCACCCGAAGGTGTCGCACGTGGTCATCAATTCCAAGAACACCGGTTTTCCTGTGATCCAATGGCAGAAGGGAATAGCACTTGCCAAAGGTGAGTGGATATGGATTGCCGAAAGCGATGACTTTTCAGATCTCCGGTTTTTGGAATCCATGATGCAGTATGCACAGCAAAATCCAACATGCGGTGTGGTGTATTGTCAATCGTACGACACGGACGAGTCGGGTTCTGTTCTTTCGACGCGATTGAATTACACCGGCATGTTTCAACCCAACATATGGTCGGAAAATTTTAGTGTGGATGGAAAGGAGTTCATTGCTAAGTATCTCAAGCGAAAGAATGTAATTCCAAATGCAGGAGCTGTGCTGTTTCGAAAGGACCTTATCAATAGCAGTACGTTTGATGATGGTATTCGCTCACTGAGAATGGCTGCGGATTGGATGTTCTGGATCCGACTTGCGGCCTCAACCCGAATTGCATTTTTGGCCGCACCACTCAACTATTTTCGATCGCACGGCGCAACCACACGCCACCATGATTCGCGACAAAAAGAATTAAAGCGCCTTATGGAAGAGCGATGTGTGCGAAGCGAGCTGTATGATTTAATGCCGGAGGTCGATCAGACTGAAGAAATTGAATTGCTCAATAGAAAGGTGTTTGCCATGCATTCACCGAGCTATATTCTTCGACGCGACTTCTGGAAATTCAGAGTTAAGGGATTCTCAAGGATTACTTTTGCCAAGGGCTTTTTGCGGCAACATAAATTAGTGAAATGATAGTAGGGTCTGGACTCATCGCCAATGCTTTCTCATCGCGCAGTTTGCCCGATGATGTATTGCTGTTGGCATCGGGGGTTTCCAACTCAAAAGAAAAGCGCCCTGAACCTTTCGAGCGCGAATTGAACTTGATTCGACAAACGGCAGAAGCTAATCCGGAAAGGCGAATCATCTACTTCAGTACAGCCAGTGTAATGGATCCCGAGTTGAGCGACGAGCCCTATGTGATCCACAAACTAAAGTGTGAGGAGTGGCTGAAGAATAACACCATATCACCGCTCATTTTGAGAGTAACCAATGTGGTAGGAAATTCGGGAAATCCTGCGACGGTATTTAATTTTTTCAAGAACTGTATACAACAAGACTTCCGTTTTAGCTTGTGGACACAGGCGTGCAGAAACTTCATCGACATTGAGGATTTGGTATCGATAACCATGCGACTCATTCACACCAATGACTTTGGAAAAACATGGACGTTGGCCAATCCTGAAAGCTATCCTGTGATGATGATTGTAAATAAAATTGAAGGCGCGCTTGGCAAGAAGGCGGTCTACGATGAGGTGGAACTAGGAACGTGCTTTAATCCATTGTCAAACGAAACACTTCGCTTCTATGCGGACAACGACATTCGTTTTGATGAGAATTATCTCGATCTACTTATTTCAAAATACTTGTGATGCCCGAAGGAAAGCTAGCCATCTATTGTGATAATGGTTTCATTGAAACCTTTACGAAGGCTCATCTCGAGCAATTGAAACCGGCCTATGTTTTTTCGGGAAGTCCTTTTCCAAAAACAATCAATGGAAACCCGTTGCAAAAGGACACATTGTTCTCGGCCATTCAACGAAGGATAACCGGCAAAGGGATTGATCCGCTAGATGCTTTCCGCGCAAGTCTTCTTCAAGCAAGACCCTCTGTTTTCATTGCGGAATACGGAGTGTCGGCAGCACCTATCATAGATGTTGTCCAAGACCTGAACATTCCTCTAATAGTCAATTTCTACGGATACGATGCGTTCAACCGCGATGTGGTTTCGAAGCATGCCGTGGCGTATAAGAAAGTGTTCGACTATGCCGCATTCGTGTGTGCACAATCCAACTCGATCAAGCGCGAATTAATTGCGATGGGATGCAAGCCTGAGAAAATTGTAATTAACCCCGTTCCACCCAACGATGCGTTTTTTCAGCTGGCGTGCAATCCCAATTCAAACACACTGATATCTGTAGGTCGTTTTGTAAACAAGAAGGCTCCTTTTGCAGTGCTTCTCGCGTTCCAACGCGTGCTTGCTCAATTGCCTTCTGCAAAATTGATTATGATAGGCGATGGCCCGTTGTTCTTTGCTTGCAAGGAAATGGCCCGCATGCTGGGTATTGCAGAATCGATTGAATTTACCGGTCGCTTAAATCCGGAGCAACAACGCGAGTGCATGCAACGCGCGTCCATCTTTGTTCAACATTCTGTAGTGGGTCCCGATGGTGATTCTGAAGGTTTGCCTGTAGCAATCATGGAGGCCTCAGCCATGGGAATGCCCATCGTTTCCACCATACACAGCGGCATTCCCGAAGCGGTGGAAGATGGAGTTACCGGCATGTTGTCGCCGGAGTTCGATGCCGAAACTATGGCAGCAAA
>JBKCGW010000281.1:0-21006 GCA_046303175.1 Flavobacteriales bacterium | reverse complement strand
GTTTTCGCCGAACGATTTTTTGACCAGCAACGCAGTACCAACGTTGGAAGATTTTTCGAATACCTGTTCGGCAGTGATAGTGCCGCTTCCGCCTTTGTCCCAGTTGGAGTCTTTCATGGTGCGGCCATGAAAGGTCACCATACCGTTTCCGGTTTCCACTTTGTCTTCAAGCTTCACAAATCCTTCGTCCATACAGGCCATGAGTGAAGCCAGCTTCATGGTCGATCCCGGTTCAATGCTCTGGCTGATGGCGTAATTGAGGCGCTCGCTGAACTCACCCTCGCGGTTGTTTTGTGAGAGGTTTTCAACGGCGCTCACAAATCCGGTTTGCACTTCCATGAGAATAGCACATCCCCATTCCGCATTCGTTTCTTCAAGTTTGCGCTTCAATGCGGCGTGTGCTACGTCTTGTAGGTGCACATCGATGGTGGTGATGATATCGGCGCCGGGCTCGGGCACTTCCACGAATTCGTTGTTCATGGGTTTCCACACACCGCCTGCGATTTTCTCCAACATTTGAGCGCCTTTCTTACCGCGAAGCAACTCGTCGTAGTCGCGTTCAATTCCTACCTTGTTCTCGGCTCTTTCCATGCCGATGGTGCGCGAGGCAAGAGTTCCGAAAGGTTGGTCGCGAATGAATTTCTCTTCGAATACAAAACCGCCGCGAATGGTTCCTTTGTTGATGAACGGGAACTTCTTCACCAATTGCAATTGGTTGTAATCGACGTGGTCGATGATTTCGATGTATCGATTTCCTTCGCTTTTCGCTTTTTTGAAAATCGCCTTGTACTCAGCTGCGCTTCGGTCGCCGAAGAGCGATGAGAAACTAGCGCACAACGAATCGAGGCGTGTTTGATAGAGCTCTTCGTCGAAGGGTGCTTTGGCATCCCAGCGTATTTCATATTCGGGAATACTGGTTGCCATCAGGCTGCCGTCGCTCGAGTAAATCTGTCCGCGCACAGGTTGTATTTCACGAACTTTGTAGGTAAATCCCTCTGCGAGCTCCTTGGCTTTTTCGTCGGGGAATAGTTGGATGACAAATACTTTGACAACGATTGCCACTGCGAGCAAGCACAATCCGGCAAACACCATCCACGCTTTGTTGTGGATGAGAGCAATCTGTTGCTTTTTGCCCTTCACCTCATGTCCGGGCGCAGAGGAACTCTGCACCGGATCATGCGGCGGGTTGATAGGATTGTTTTTTATATCGTTGGACGGGGTCATTCTTGTGTAGGTTTTTCTTCGAAGAATCCATGTTCAACATCGATCACATTGGGTGGCGTTCTTAGTTCTTCCAAGCCCATTTGTTGAATGGCTTGTGCCACGTTGCTTTGTTGCTTGTTCTTTTCGAGATCGCTCACGGTAGTGTTGTATTGCGATCGTAATTCGTTGAGTTGATTTTGCAGTTTTATTTTCTCGCGTGCGGTGTTTTCGAAGTAATAGACCAAGCCTATGTTGGCGATGAAAAGTCCAACCAGGAAGAGCACAAACGGCAAGTGTTTTATCAAGCCGTCGCGTACCAGAAAATCGCCGCTGAGAATTTTTTGGAGGATATTTCCCCGACCCGCTTTTTTCTTCGGGGTTTGTTCGGTGGCAGTATCGGGCGCATTGGGCGCCACAGACGATGCCTGTGAATTGACTTCGTTGGTCGGTTTCATTAATTCAGGTTAACCAAGCGGCAGCATTGTGGCTGTCGGTTGTTTAGCTTATTTGTTTTCTTTGGTCGCTACACGCATTTTAGCGCTACGTGCACGGGTGTTTTCTTCAATCTCTTCTGCTGTTGGCAGAATGGGTTTGGATGTAAGGGGCTTGAGCGGGCGTTGCAGGTTTCCGAAAAAATCCTTCACCGGAGTTCCTTCGAAGTTGCCGGTTTTCATGAAGTCTTTCACGAGGCGGTCCTCCAACGAGTGATAGCTGATTACAACTAGTCGTCCTTCGGGAGCCAGCACATCTGCGCTTTGTTCTAAAAACTCTTTCAGCACATCGAGCTCGCGGTTCACTTCTATGCGAAGCGCTTGAAAGAGCTGAGCCAGCACTTTGTGTTCGCGCATGCGTGGCAAGTGTCTTTGCACCGCGTGTTTCAGGTCTTCGCTTGTAAACAACGGTCTGGCCTGCATGATGCTTCGGGCCATCGAGCGTGCATTGTCGAGCTCACCGTAGCTTCGAAGAACCTGCGTGAGTTGCATTTCTTCGTAGCTATTCACCACATCGGCTGCGGTGAGTGTGCCTTTCATGTCCATGCGCATGTCGAGGTTGGCATCGAACCGTATGGAAAAGCCGCGCTCTTCGCTATCGAACTGATGACTGCTCACGCCGAGGTCGGCCAGAATACCATCCACCTGACGAATACCCATGAGTCGCAACCAGTTTTTCATGAATCGAAAATTCTGGTCAACGAGTTCAAAGCGTGGATCGTCGATGCGGTTGGCAAGTGCTTCCGGATCCTGGTCGAATGCAATCAGTCTTCCCTTATCCAAGTATTTCAAAATCTCTTTCGAATGACCTCCACCACCGAAGGTTACATCCACATAGACCCCATTGGGCTGTATGTTGAGGTTGTCGATTGAAGCTTGCAGGAGCACCGGTCGGTGGTATCCGTCTTCTTTTTTGTGGTTCGACATATCCTTAGTTACAAGCGCTCGTTGGGAGCTACTTGATTAGTTATCCTTTCTCAAATCATTTTGCACTTCTTCGGCTAATTGCATAAAGTCGAAGTCAGGCATGCTGAATTTCTTGTCACGAGTTTCCTTATTCCACAATTCCATCTTCTGTCCCAATCCGCACAACACGAGGTCGTTGTTCTTCTTCAAATCCACTTCTGCATACTCCAGCAGGTGCGAGGGTATGTTGATGCGTCCCACGGTATCGAGTTCCAACTCGGTGGCACCGTTGAGGAAGAATCGGATGAACTCAGCGTGTTTCCGGTTGTGCGGATTCATGCGCTCGAGGTCGGCCGAGATTTTCTCCCACGTGGGCTGCGGGTAAATAACCAGGCATCGGGTGTAGATGTCGCGATTGATCACCAATCCCAGGTGAATAACTTCCTCCAAAGACTTACGCATGCGAGCCGGGAAGAGGAATCTTCCCTTGTTGTCGAGCTTACATGGATATTCTCCGAGGAGTTTGAGCATTGATGGGTCTTGTTGACTAAGTGGGCACGAAAATAAGAAGCTTTTACCACTTTTTACCACAAATGGCCAAAATTGACCAATTTGTTGAAAAATGGATGTTTTAAATCAGGAGAGATTGGACGTAAAATCAGCTTAAAAGTATTGATTTTATTGGTTTTTTGAATTCAATTGGTAGTCGTGGTAGATTGTGGGAGAAAAAAGGGTAAAAAATGCGATTTTGGGCTTAAGTGGGTCTTTTTTGGATGAATTCGAGTTGCATTTTGATGCGATTGAAATCGCTGTGGGAAGGATTTCAGCATTCCATTGTTGAAGGAAATTGTTGAAGGAGATTGGGGTCGTTCGTGAAATCATCGACACTTGCAACATAGGGAGGTAGATTAACCTCTATAGACGTTATGTTTACAATTGCATAACATGGCAATGACTGTGTGACCTATGGATTATCAGCTTAAAGAAGAAAACGGATATCGTTACATCGAGGAGGGTTCAGGTGAGCCGCTTATTCTGTTGCATGGTTTGTTCGGTGCATTGAGTAACTTCCGAGATGTCGTTACACATTTTTCAGCCACTCACAAGGTGGTAATTCCGATGCTACCACTCTACACGATGCCCGTGCTGACAACAGGTGTTAAAAGTCTGGCGCATTTCATTCGCGATTTTATAGATCACAAGGGCTACGGTAAGGTAAATCTGCTGGGCAATTCTCTCGGTGGCCACGTGGCCCTGGTGTATTGCAAGGAGCACCCGGAGCGAGTAAACTCGCTTACGTTAACAGCGAGTTCGGGTTTGTATGAGAATGCCTTCGGCTCGAGTTTCCCGCGAAGGGAAGACAAGGAATTTATTCGTCAAAAAGTTGGACTTACATTCTTTGACCCGAAGCACGCTACCGATGAATTGGTGGACGAGTGTTTTGAGATTGTCAATGACCGCAACCGTGTATTGCGCATATTGGCGCTAGCCAAATCGGCTATTCGCCACAACATGGCCAAGGAACTTCCTGCCATGAAGTTTCCGGTGTGCTTAATCTGGGGTAAGAACGATACCATCACGCCGCCGGAAGTAGCCGAGGAGTTTCATCAATTGCTTACCAACTCATCGTTGTATTGGATCGATGAATGTGGCCATGCGCCTATGATGGAGCATCCTCAACGTTTCAATGAATTGTTGGACGCGTGGATGAAAGAGAAGGGCATCTAGTAACAAACTGCCTTCATTTTACACTTGTATGGGAACGCTCTGCTGAGCGTTCATTTTCATGATTATCCTATGCTCTGACCAATGAAACCCAGCAAGCGCTCGCGTCCGGTTCGTTCTGCTGCAGATGTCACGAATACGTTGGGTAGTTCAGCGAAGTGCTCGAGCAGTTTATCGCAGAAAGCATTGACATTGCGATCAACAGCACCCGGTTTTTCTTTGTCGGCCTTGGTGAAGACAATGGCAAAAGGAATTCCGTCTTGCCCAAGCTTCAGGCAAAATTCCAGATCGATTTTTTGAGGGTCGTGTCGAACGTCGATGAGTACAAACGTGCACAGCAAATTTTCACGGTCGCTCAGGTAGTTTTCAATCATCTTCTCCCATTTAACACGCTCGGTGCGTGCAATTTTTGCATAGCCGTAGCCTGGCAAATCCACCAAATACCAGGCGCCTTGATCGCCGGTTATTTCGAAGTGATTGATAAGCCTTGTTTTGCCCGGAGTGCCGGATGTTTTCGCCAGATTCTTTTTGTTCACCAGCATGTTGATGAGGCTGCTCTTGCCCACGTTACTACGACCAATGAACGCAAATTCAGGTCGGTCGGACTCAGGGCACTGGTCGAGAAAGGCGGAGGATTTGAGGAAGGTGGCTTGCAAGGGGTGAGGATTACGGATTACGGATTACGAATTACGGATTACGGATTAATCCGTCATCCGTAATTCGTCATTCGTAATCAAATGGGTGATTGGATATTCATTTTCTCCGCGTAGTACGCACAAAAATCGCGCATAGTGTCGGCCATAGCTTTTTCGTTGGTGGCGCGTTCGAAGCTATCTGCGAGTGTGAGAATGGTTTGATGCACGAACTGTTTCATTTCATCGACCTGCATTTCTTTGTTCCAAAGATCGATGCGCAGCGCATTTTGTTCTTCCTTGTCCCATACCGATAGAATCATGGCCTTGGCTTCTGCTGAACGACTGTTGTCGGTCGCAGTCCAGTTAATTTTCTCCGGTACGTTGTTGTCGTCGAGTGTTATTTCGAATCGGATTTGTTCGAGTTTCATGCGGCAAATGTAGTGTTGCATCAGCGTTTGCCGGGCACATAGGCCGAGAGCAGTCGCTGATGGTCTGTTTCGTTTAACAATGCTTCCAAGCTGGTGTCGGGAAATTTCTTCATGTAGCTTCGAATGATGTTCCAACCCATCCAAACGCCCAATTGCGGGGCACTTTGTTGTGGAATGCCTGCTGCGGAAGTGAAGGGGCCATCTGCAAACCATTTGTTGATTTCAAACGGTTTGGAGTGATACATGGTTTTTTCGTTGGCCAACGTTTTCCAGATTAATTCTTCGCTTGATGTTGACCAATCCAACTGCTCACTCGTCCAACTCATCATGGTAGAGTCGGGTATCTCAGGCGCCAGAGCTTCGGCGACATACATGATTTTTCCGTAGAAAATAAGTTCGGAGAGCATGTCTTTCGGCTGATAGATAGCGCGTGCATTCCAGGCCGAAAATCCCTTCACCGCATCGGCCACGATGAATTGCTCGTCCATGTTTTCTTTCACATAACCGGGAAACATATCGGGAGCCAGCTTTTGGGTAATCGCATGGTCGGCACCCAAATAACAGTCGAGCGCAATGCCGATGAGGCTATCAGTGGTTGCTATGCTGCGGTTCCAGGCTGAGCAGTAATAGATGATTTCAGGGATTGGCTTATTGGGAAAAAAGTGGTGCCAGCGCTGCACAACGTCGCTGAATGCTTCGTTGAGCTCCTGCCGTTTCGAAGGAGGGAATGCATCCACAACGGCCTGATGGGTAGCCGCAATCTGCGGGTCATTCACAAACAACCCGAGCAATGCTCCCACGCTATCGCTTGCGCAAGCGGCGAGGTGCAGGTCGTCTTCTACGAATCCACAGAAAAAACTACCGTAGCTGACTCGCAGCGAATCGGCGCAATGCGTTGGCTGATTAAAATCACACCCAAATAAATCGACATCAAACGATCGTGTGGATGCCTTTATCTGCGCGGTTTCCGGCTGAATTTCAATCTTGCTCAATGGTTTGTCATCGTTGCATCCACAGAGGGCTATGAATAACATGCTGAAAAGGACGAAGCGCGAAGTGAGTTTTTGGGATAGTTTTGAATACCTCATGAAGGCAATTTTATAAACGTTAAACGATTCGTATGAAAAAAATTATCTTATTCATGCTCACAGCGATGCTAACAACTGTGGCCATGGCACAAACTAAGAATTGGAAGATCGCATTGCATGTGGATCCAAATCTTTCTTGGGTAAAGCCCGACAACAATAATTTAACCGCAGGTGATAACTTGCTGAACTTCGGTTTTGGTATCACCATCGATAAGATGTTCACGGATAATTATGCCATCGGAACTGGATTTAACATTTTCAATACAGGGGGCCAATTGTCTTATTTCGATGAGTTGGTCACTGATGCAGGTCAGCGCACAATCGCAAGAATAGACCGCTCGTATAATTTGAAGTATTTGGAAATGCCATTTACCCTGAAGCTCCGCACCAATGAAATTGGTTACATAACCTATTGGGCGCAGGTGGGCGTTGGTTTGGGTGTAAACATCAAGGCAAAGTCGGATGATGTGATTGATTATAAGAAATTGGAAAATGGTACCACTGGCGATACATTACGTTGGATAGACGCCGGGAGTTTGGTGGCAGATGAATCATTGGAAGATGAAGATATCGGCAAGGACATTAGTATTTTCCGAACTAGTATGATCATAGCCGGAGGTATTGAATACAACCTGAGTGGCGATGCGAGCATCGTGGCTGGTGTTTGTCTAAACAATGCGTTTAGCAACGTATTGAAGGGAAAGGGTGTTGCGGCTTCTAACAATGAACCTGCTTTCGATGTGCCTTACAACACTCCAAAGGTTTTTGATTTGAAGGGAATCAGTAACTGTGTCTCCCTGCAAGTAGGTATATTGTTTTAACATCGTAGCGCATTCAATACAAAGTCCTGCCATCTTTGGCGGGACTTTTTATTTTACATGTATGAATCATCAGGCAATCATCGATCACATTGTTAAGTGGCTAAGCGACTATTCAAGTGCAAGTCGTACATCCGGTTTTGTTGTGGGTGTTAGCGGCGGTATCGATTCTGCGCTTACATCTACGTTGTGCGCAATGACCGGTCGCAAAACTCTTTTACTTGAAATGCCCATTCATCAGGCGCCTAATCAGGTGTCGCGCGCACAGGAGCATATTGCTTGGTTAAAAGCAAAACACACAAACGTTTGTGATGCCCGTGTAGACTTAACACCATCCTATGATTTGTTCATGCAATCGATGAAGCTTCTCTCTGAAGATGAACATACACAGCACCTTGCCATGGCTAATACGCGTTCGCGTTTGCGCATGACCACGCTGTATTATCATGGGGGTATTCACGGACTGTTGGTTGCCGGCACAGGCAATAAGGTAGAAGACTTTGGTGTCGGTTTTTATACCAAGTACGGAGATGGTGGAGTGGATGTGTCGCCCATCGCCGACCTGATGAAAACAGAAGTGTATGAGTTGGCTGCTTTCTTAGGTGTTGCGCAATCTATTCAGTTGGCGGCGCCTACCGATGGTTTGTGGGGCGATGATCGCTCCGACGAAGATCAGATAGGAGCGAGTTATCCTGAATTGGAATGGGCCATGAAATATGTAGAGTTAAATTCAGCAACTAACGAAATTCTATCCGAACGTCAACAGGAAGTGCTGGCTATTTATCGCCGAATGAATGCCGCTAATCAGCATAAGATGGGGCCTATTCCGGTGTGTGAAATACCAAGCGAGTTGAAGTAAATGGCGCGTGGCGAATGGCGAGTGTTTGCGTCCTACTCGCCACTCGCCATTTGCCACTATTCATTTGTCACTCTCTTAAAAATATCCTCCAGTCTCTCATTTCCTTTTGCAAGCTCTTTAACATCGAGGTTATCGGCTACGATGTTCCCGCGATTGATGATGAATGCACGGTCGCACATGGCTTCCACCTCTTGCATGATGTGGGTCGAAAGCATGACGGTTTTTGTTTTGCCGATAGAAACGATGAGGTTGCGTATTTCCGCAAGTTGGTTGGGGTCGAGGCCGCTGGTAGGTTCATCGAGAATGAGCACTTGTGGGTCGTGTATGAGCGCTTGTGCAAGCCCTACACGTTGCCGGTATCCTTTTGAAAGTGTTTCAATCTTTTTGTGGGCCTCCAACGGCAGACCAACGGTTTCAATCATTTCTTCAACGCGTTCTTTCAGTCGAGGCACGTTGTACATGCCGCCAACAAATGAAAGGTATTCACGCACATACATATCGGTATACAGCGGATTATGTTCAGGCAGGTATCCGATGCAACGTTTGGCTTCGATGCTTTGATTCATTACATCGTGTCCGCAAACACTCACCTTTCCGGAAGTAGGAGGAATGTAGCACGTAATAATTTTCATCATGGTGCTTTTACCAGCACCATTGGGACCGAGGAATCCGACGATTTGCCCGGCACCAATTTCGAAGGAAACGTTGTGCAAGGCTTGTTGTGTGCCGTATGTTTTGGAAACGCTATCTACAAGAATCGACATGTAATGTGAAATGTAAGCGCAAACCTAAACAATAAAGTGAATCTGCGTCGGAATTGATACTTGCTATAGGCTACTTGATGGTTTTGCCTTACATTGAGCCTCTGTAAAGAGCATCACTACAACCTTAACATGCATTTTAAACGTCATGAAAGTACAACAACACCTTTGGAGAGAAGGCAAGGGATGGGTTATGGCACCTGTCATTGCTGAATTTAAGCCAACGCTGGTCTTGGCTTTTGGAGGAATCGACACGCTTACAAATGAGTCGATCTACTCGGAGATAAGCAAAGTATATCCGGATGCACAAGTGGTTCTAGCAAGCACAGCCGGTGAAATACACGGTGAAGAGGTCCATGATGGAACGGTGAGTGTAACGGCATGTCGCTTTGATAAAACAACCATCAAGGTAGTGGAAGGCAACGTGAGCGATTGTGCGAACAGCTTTGATTGCGGGAAGGCGATTACAGCCCGACTGGATGGTCCCGGTTTGTGTCACGTGCTTGTGCTTTCAGACGGTATATCGGTGAATGGAGATGATTTAGTTCGCGGAATTAATTATTCACTCCCCAAAAACGTTGTGGTAACAGGTGGCCTTGCAGCCGACGCCGGTCGCTTCACCAAAACATTGGTGGGAGCTAATCAGGAGCCGCAGTCGAATCGAATTGTAGCCATCGGTTTTTACGGCAATAAATTGCAAATTACCCATGGCTCTCAAGGAGGTTGGGATTTGTTTGGCCCTGTGCGCCAAGTAACAAAGGCTACTGATAACGTGTTGTTCGAATTGGACGGTGAAAATGCGTTGGATATTTACAAACGATACTTGGGGCCTAGAGCCAATGAGCTTCCCGGTTCGGCACTTTTGTTCCCATTGTGTATTCTAGGTGATGACCAGAGTCAATTGGTTCGCACCATTCTCAGTATTGATGAACAGGCAGGCACCTTGCGTTTTGCGGGTAATATCCCGATGGGAGCCAGGGTTCAGTTTATGATGGCCAATTTCGATCGTCTCGTTGACGGCGCGGCCAAGGCCGCGGAACAGTCCCATGAAGAGTCGCCTGATTTGGTATTAATGGTGAGTTGTGTAGGACGCAAGATTGTTTTGGACCAGCGAATAGAAGAAGAGGTTGAGTCGGTCTGTCAATACTTCGGTAATGCAGCGACATATACCGGTTTTTATTCGAATGGCGAAATATCTCCGATGCTGGGAAGCACACAGTGTTCGTTACATAACCAAACGATGACTATTACCACGTATCACGAGATTGAATGACGGGAAAAGGGTATCATCGTTTGTTGGAGCGCCAGCTGAAGAAGTTTCTACCGGGTTATCCGGAGGTTCCTGCACAATGGCAAGACTTTCTGAATGCCGTGAGCAATAGTTATTCGCATTCGGATAACGATCGACTGCTTATGGAAACTGCCATGCGGGAGAGTAGCGATGAGCTTATGTCCCGAAAAGAGGTGCTCAATAACCTACTCAAAAGACAATCGCATGTGTTGGAATCGTTGAGGGAGGCCGCCTCTGCATTATTCCCCGAACAGTCATCGCTTGCAAACGAAGATCTTTTGCAGTTGGCAGATGTGGTGCAAGAGGAAATTCAGAAACGTCGAATAGCCGAGTCGCGCAAGGCTCAATCCGATCAGCGATTGGTCGATATCATCGATAGCTTGAGTTTGGGTATGGCCCGCTACGATTTGCAGGGAAAACTTACCCATGTAGAGCATCGTTTTGCTGAAATTTTTGGTCGCGAACCGAATACCATGATCGGTTTAAAGTCTACCGATTTTTCGCACGTTCCGCTAGAAGCTGAAGCCGGGCTGCATCCAATTGAATTTTATTTTAATAACCAAGTTTTTGAAGCACCGTTTAGTCTGGTGGATGGAAAAATCGGTTGGTTGCTTTGTACCACAGCACCTTTGTTTGATGATGGAGGCGAGGTAGAAGGCGGTGTGATTGTCGTGTTTGATATAACAACGAGAAAACGACTTGAGCAAGAGATGATGGAGGCAAGAAAGGCGGCAGAGGCCGGACTTGAATTGCGCAAAACGATTCTTGCGAATGTGAGTCATGAATTGAGAACGCCTGTAAATGCTATTGTAGGTATGTCTTCACTGTTGGCGGGTACAAACTTGAACGAGGAGCAGAAGAATTACCTCAAAACCATGCGTTTTTCTTCCGATGGTTTGCTTGTTTTGATTGATGATTTGCTGGATGTTTCGCGAATCGAAGCAGGAAAGGTGGAGTTGGAGGAGATTGATTTTTCGGTGCATGAAAATTTTTCTGAGTTGACGAAGGCGCTTCGATTGCGGGCAGAAGAAAAGGGCCTGTCCTTCGAGTGGCAGCTGGATGAGCGCATTGCGCCTCGCTTGTTAGGTGATGCCCATCGGTTGAATCAGATTGTTACCAACCTCATTGGAAATGCGATTAAGTTTACTCCGACAGGCTCTGTGCGACTTGAAATTACGTATGTCGGAGATACCAATGACTCTCAGGATATACGATTCAGTGTGATTGATACTGGAATAGGTATTGCGGCGGAGAGACAGACCGCTGTGTTTCAGGCATTCGCTCAAGAGGATAATAGCACTACACGGAAATATGGCGGCACCGGTCTAGGACTTTCCATTTCAAAGCGAATCGTTGAAATGATGGGAGGGGAGTTGGTGTTGAACAGTGAGAAGAACAATGGAACGACGTTTTCATTTCAAGTGAGATTGAAAAAAGCCATGTTAGCGCCACCGAAGAAAAAGGAGTTCAATCCTAACTTGGAAGGCGCCCGAATACTGTTGGTGGAAGACAACAAGGTCAATCAATTTCTCGCCAATGCACTTCTCAAATCGTGGAATGCGATTGTTGATATCAGTGAAGATGGCGAGGATGCTGTCAATCGAATGAAGAATGAGGCATATGACCTGGTGCTCATGGATTTGCAAATGCCCATCATGGATGGTTTTGAAGCAACTCGTTGCATACGTCAAGAGCTTCAATCGAAAATTCCTATTATTGGTCTTTCTGCCAATGCACTCAATGGAGAACGCGAAAGAAGTTTGGAAACCGGCATGGATGATTACATAACAAAGCCATTTCAACCGGAAGCATTGTATGAAAAGATTCACGGCTTCGTCTTTCCTTCCTGATGTAAGTTTGCGAAAAATTCACCGGTGAAACGCATTGCAATATTAGCTTCGGGGGCCGGCAGTAACGCTGCCAACATTATCGAATATGTCCGTTCAAAGAAAATTGCGGAGGTAGTTTTGATTGCAAGCAATAAAGCGGATGCAGGCGTTGTACAAATCGCATCAAGCAATGGAATCCCCTGCATTATACTGACCAAAGAGAATTTTCAGCACAGTAATGCATTTAATTTCATGCTGGAGTCATTGCAGGTAGATCTAATAATTTTGGCCGGTTTTCTTTGGAAAGTCCCAGCGAGTATGGTTGCGACCTTCCCTCAGCAAATCATCAACATTCATCCTTCCTTATTGCCTAAGTACGGTGGCAAGGGTATGTATGGTCACTTCGTTCATGAGGCCGTGCACGCCGCAGGCGAAAAGGAGTCGGGTATTACAATTCACTGGGTGAATGAACATTACGATCAAGGAGCAGTCATAGCACAATTCAGCGTGTCTATTTCCGAAGAGGATGGTGTTGCGGGCATAGAAAAAAAAGTGCGCGCGCTGGAAATTGAGTGGTTTCCCCGCATCATTGAAGAAGTGATAATGAGTTGTTAATTGAGTGCTCAACTACTTTATCTTCGCGTCGACTCAAACGTATACCTGTGAACCAGTTTCGTCCCTCCTCGGATATTCCTTCCGCCGTTGTTGTATTTCTTGTGGCATTGCCTCTTTGTATAGGGATTGCCATAGCTTCTGATGCTTCGCCATTCAGCGGATTGATAGCCGGTGTAATTGGTGGCGTGGTAGTGGGTTTGTTGAGTGGTTCATCGTTAAGCGTATCCGGACCTGCAGCAGGTCTTGCGGCCATTGTGGCGTCTGCCATTCATGACTTAGGAGGGTTTCAGATTTTTTTGCTTTCATCATTTCTTGCAGGAGCATTGCAACTGGCTTTTGGATATTTCAAAGGTGGCGGTATTGGTCGTTATGTGCCCAATGCGGTCATCAAGGGAATGCTTGCCGCAATCGGAATTCTTATTATCCTGAAACAGATCCCGCATTTCGTAGGTTATGATGCAGAT
Organism: Flavobacteriales bacterium; assembly: GCA_046303175.1. Classification (GTDB taxonomy): domain Bacteria; phylum Bacteroidota; class Bacteroidia; order Flavobacteriales_D; family Sanyastnellaceae; genus JAIBBG01. Next base: position 7,893 of record JBKCGW010000281.1, on the reverse strand, counting down.
CCGGAAGGAGAAGAGTCTTTCATACAACCGGATGGTCAAAATACGTTCAGTGAATTATGGATTGCTATGCGTCGTATTTCTCCCTTGGCGACTCTGATAGCTGTTGTGGCTGCTGCCATCTTGTTATTCTATGAAACTCGTTTTATGAAAAGGCAGGCTTGGGTGAAGTATCTACCCGGCCCGCTGTTGGCCGTGGTAAGCGGTGTTCTGCTCAATATGTTTTTGGTTCCTGATGGGCATGCACTCGCGTTGAGCGATGAACATGTGGTTCAAATTCCAATTTTTCAATCTGTAAACGAGTTGTTTGGTTTTATTATCATGCCCGACTGGGCAGCCATCGGTAATTACAAAGTGTGGGTTACTGCTTTTACATTGGCTATTGTCGCTTCGTTAGAAACGCTGTTAAGTTTGGAAGCAGCGGATAAGCTCGATCCTGAAAAACGGATAAGTCCGGCCAATCGCGAGTTGTATGCTCAAGGTACCGGTAACATGCTTTCTGCGTTGGTGGGTGGTTTGCCTGTTACCTCGGTAGTGGTTCGCTCCTCGGCCAATATCAATGCAGGCGCAAAGTCCAAGGCATCGGCCATTTTGCATGGAATACTTCTGTTGGTTTGTGTGTTTGCAATACCCGGGGTGCTCAATATGATACCGAAGGCGGCGTTGGCGAGCATTCTTATTCTCACAGGATATAAATTGGCCAATATTGCTCTATTCAAAGAGTATTTCAAGAAGGGTAAGGAGCAGTACATACCGTTCTTGGTGACCATAATCGCTATCATTTTTACCGATTTACTCATCGGGATTCTCGTGGGGATTTTGGTGGGTTTTTATTTCGTAATGCGCAGCAATTACCGTTCATCCATGATCATGGTGGAAGATGACGGTAAATACCTCATTCGATTTGCGCGTGAAGTTTCCTTTTTGAATAAGTCAAAATTGGTTGAATACCTTCAAAAAGTTCCTGATAACAGTGCTGTGCTCATTGATCCTCTTCGCAATGAATTCATGGATCAAGACATTGTTGAAACGGTGAACGATTTTATAGCATCCTCACAAGCACGAGGTATTCGGGTGTATGTGATGCGTGATCAGCGCCACGAGGAAATTTTTAATGATCCATACCGATTGGAGATGAACTAGATAAATACAGTCATGAAATCATACGATAAACTATTACTGGAAAACAAAGCCTGGGCGGCTGAAAAGGTCCAGAACGATCCGAATTATTTCAAGAAGTTGTCCGGCATCCAAACACCGGAATTTTTATGGATAGGGTGCAGTGATAGCCGCGTTCCGGCCAATGAAATAACCGGAACATCACCAGGTGAAATATTCGTTCATCGCAATATTGCCAATATGGTAGTGCACACCGATGTAAACTTGTTGAGTGTGCTGGAGTACGCAGTAAAGTTTTTGAAAGTGAAGCACGTAATTGTATGTGGTCACTACGGTTGCGGGGGAGTAAAGGCCTCCATGGCTCAGCACAATTTAGGTATCATTAACAAGTGGATTATGCATATCAAAGATGTACAGCGAATTCATGCAGAAGAATTACAGGCGATTGGTGATGAAGACGCCCGCACGAATCGATTAGTAGAATTGAATGTGATTGAACAGGTAACGAATCTCGCGAAGACTTCTGTTATACAAAAAGCATGGAAGGATCGTGAGGGTCCGCACTTGCATGGCTGGGTGTATGGTTTAGAGAATGGTCTTATCAAGCCCATCTTTGAATTACCTGCGGGTTCGCGCATCGATCCGTTGTATGAATACGACGATTTGTAAATCGATACCAGCGAGAGCTCTCAGCCGTCTTACTTTCGCACCATGTTCGACTGGAAAGAAATCGGCTCCTGTTTTATGGTCTTGTTTGCTGTGATCGACATCATCGGCAGCATACCCATCATCGTAAAGATCAAGAATACTTCGGGCAACATTCAACCGATAACCACTACGATGGTTTCGTTTGTGTTGATGGTCGTTTTCTTGTTTTTGGGGGAGCGTTTTCTGTATCTCTTCGGGGTGGATGTGAATTCATTCGCGGTTGCCGGTTCGTTCATCTTGTTTTTCATTGCGATGGAAATGGTTTTGGGGATAAAGATTTTCAAGCAGAAGGAGGGAACAGAAGGAGCGGCGTCCATTGTGCCTCTCGCGTTTCCGATTATCGCGGGAGCCGGCACCTTCTCAACGTTGATCTCATTGGGTGCAGAGTACAGTCAAGTCAATATTCTGGTTGCAATCGCCATGAACATGATTCCCATTTTTATCGTGTTGAAGTTGACCAATCGAATTGAGAAGGCACTCGGAGTAGCCGGTATCAATGTGGTAGAGAAGATTTTCGGCATTATCCTTCTGGCAATTGCCGTAAAGCTGTTTAGCAACAATATTCAGCATCTAATGGGATAGCATTTTCATGACGACCATTACCATTTATACAGACGGAGCAGCGAAGGGAAACCCGGGCCCTGGCGGTTATGGGGCTATTCTGCAAAGCGGCCCGCACTATAAAGAAATCAGTCAGGGTTTTCGCCTAACTACCAATAACCGCATGGAGCTTCTCAGTGTTATTGTTTGCCTGGAAATGCTGAAGCAGGAAGGCTGTGAGGTAACCGTGTATTCCGATTCTAAGTATGTAGTGGATGCGGTAGAGAAGAACTGGATTGGCGGTTGGGTGAAGCGCGGATGGAAGAACGTAAAGAACCCCGATTTATGGAAGCGTTATTTGCAGGTCGCCCAGCGTCACAAGGTTCGTTTCAAATGGATCAAAGGACATAACGGCCACCCCATGAACGAACGCTGCGACTTTCTGGCTGTCGAAGCCAGTGTGGGCAGTGATTTGTTGGTGGATAGTTGGTATGAAGCCAATAAATAGGTACTGGGGAGTGGGTACTGCTTACTGGGTGCGAGATACCTGGCGCACCTGCAGTCGAGACTTTTACCTATTATCTTATCTCCAGTCCCCAGTCCTCAGTATCTAATTTTGTTTTCTGTTCACCAATCGCGTTTGTACATTCGCGCCGTCGTCGGAAAAACCGACGATTATCTGATTAAACATTCAATACACAATGCGCACAGATTTATACCAAGGTCACGATTATTACTTGATGGATGAAATGCTCACGGAAGAGCAGAAGCTTGTTCGTGATACCGCTCGAGCATGGGTGAAAAAGGAGGTTTCTCCTATCATTGAGGAAGCAGCAGAAAACTGCAAGTTTCCTCAGCATTTGCTCGCCGGCCTTGGTGAGATTGGAGCGTTTGGCCCCTATATCCCAACTGAATATGGTGGTGCTGGTTTGGATCAGATTTCATATGGTCTCATCATGCAAGAGTTGGAGCGTTGCGATAGCGGCTTGCGCTCTACGGCCTCTGTTCAGAGCTCGCTGGTGATGTATCCCATTTACAAGTACGGTAATGAGGAACAGCGCATGAAGTATTTGCCCAAGCTTGCTACGGGTGAATGGATGGGTTGTTTCGGACTCACCGAACCCGATTACGGCAGCAATCCGGGTGGAATGATCACCAACTTCAAGGACATGGGCGATCATTACCTACTCAACGGTGCGAAGATGTGGATTAGCAATGCTCCTTTCGCACAAATTGCCGTTGTATGGGCCAAGAATGAGGCAGGTCGTATTCACGGACTCATCGTGGAGCGCGGCATGGAAGGATTTACAACTCCAACCATGCACGGCAAGTGGAGCTTGCGCGCCAGCGATACCGGTGAATTGATTTTTGATAACGTAAAGGTTCCGAAGGAGAACTTACTTCCTAATAAGAGCGGTTTAGGTGCTCCACTGGGCTGTCTCGACTCTGCTCGCTATGGTATAGCATGGGGAGCCATCGGTGTAGCGCTCGATTGCTATGATGTTGCTCTTAAATATTCGAAGGAGCGCATCCAATTTGGTAAGCCAATCGGAGCATTCCAGTTGCAACAAAAGAAACTTGCCGAGATGATAACCGAAATCACCAAGGCACAGTTGCTCACGCTTCGTTTGGGGCAATTGCGTAACGAAGGACGCGCAACAACGGCTCAAATCAGTATGGCAAAGCGCAACAACATTGCAATGGCCAAGGAGATTGTGAGTGAATCACGCCAAATGCTCGGTGGCATGGGTATCACCAATGAGTATCCGGTAATGCGCCACATGATGAACCTCGAGTCGGTAATTACCTATGAGGGAACTCACGACATTCACTTGCTCATCACAGGTATGGACGTGACGGGCTTCGATGCTTTCAAGTAATGGGTTATTCACATTCGGCTTGTGGCATCATTTTTAGTATAGGCTGAATGATCAATCCATTCATTGTATTATTGAAATAAAGATTTGTTATGAAGAAAAATTTACTCCTTATCGTTGTTTTGGCAATCGTTTGCGTAATGCCTGCCAGTGCAACAATTCACATTGTTAATCAAGTAAGCCTCACGTTCAGCCCGGCTGATTTGAGCGTTTTTGTGGGTGATACCGTGCGATTCCAGTGGAACAACGGCTCACACAATACCGTTTCAACCAGCGTTCCAGCGGGAGCTGAGACATGGAACTCTCCATTGAACTCAGGATCTACAAGTTACGATTACGAAGTTACTGTTGCCGGAGATTATGCATACGCGTGCACGTTCCACAACGGTCAAGTGGGGTCATTCAATGCGACAGAAGTAGTGAATTCTGTGCAAATCGTTCGTCAGTCTTCGATTGAAATGAACGTGCGAACCACTGCAAACGGCAACTTGTTGGTACATATCCTGAATGCTGCCGGCGACAGAGCGGTAGTTACCATGCTCGATATCACCGGTCGTGAAGTAGCCACTATTCACCAAGGTACTATTGCCAACGACGATTTCATGATTCGTCAAGATGTTACTTCCTTTCAGCGAGGAATCTATTTCGTGCGATTCCAGGAGGGAGCGAATGTTTCTACCCGCAAGGTTTTGATTCAATAAAATTCTCTTTTCGATAGTTCAAATCCCGTCCTCAGTGACGGGATTTTTTTTGGGCTTCTGTTGCACAGGACGTTGTGCAAAACGCATTGGTATGTGTTGATTAGGAAGGTGAAGTCCGTTGCATTTTCGTACACGACCTGAAAAACATGAAGCACCTCCTCAATAAACTGCAAGGCGACCGTACCATTTGGATGGTAACTCTTTTTTTGTCGCTCATTTCCATACTTGCCGTATACAGCGCCATTTCTACGCTTGCCTACAAGGCACACGGCAATAGTTTGAAATTCTTATTGAAGCACACGGGTATGATTGTGCTTGGATTTATAATCATGTATGTCGTGCATCGCATGGCGTTTCGATACTTCTCCAGGCTTTCGAAAATTTTACTGCTGGTTGCAGGCGCTCTGTTGGCTTATGCCCTGTTGTTTGGTCACAATTTGAACGATGCCAATCGCTGGATTGTCATACCGTTTACCGGCTTAACCTTTCAGCCCAGCGATTTTGCCAAGATAGCGCTCATCATTTATGTGGGGCGAACGCTTGCGGTGAAGCGAGAATTGCTGCACGATTTCAAAGAAGGGGTACTGCCTGTGATAATCCCCATTGCTCTGATTTGCGGTCTCATTTTGCCTGCTAACTTTTCCACGGCTGCCATGCTTGCGAGCATCTGCTTTCTTATGATGTTCTTGGCGGGTGTGCCATTTCGTCACATGAGTAAGTTGGTCGCTGTGGGTGTCGGATTCATTTTTTTGATTATTGTGGTAGGGGAGACTACCGGTTTCCCAGCTCGATATGGAACTTGGAAGAACCGTATTGTGAGTGCCATGGACGATAACAGCGATGGGAATTATCAGACGGATTTAGCGAAGTACGCCATTCACGAGGGTGGTGTAATTCCCAAGGGGCCCGGTACAGGTAGTTCACGAAACTTTTTACCTCACCCGTATTCTGATATGATTTATCCATTCATCATTGAAGAATATGGATCCATTTTCGGGGGAATTACGTTGGTTTTGCTCTATCTGATTTTGCTTTTCAGAACGATAAAGCTATCCATCAACAATCCCAAGATGGGTGCTCAGCTCACAGCCCTGGGGCTGGCATTCTTGCTGGTAATTCAGGCCTTTATCAATATGGCTGTGGCGGTGAGTTTGTTCCCCACAACGGGACAGCCGTTGCCGCTCGTGAGTATGGGAGGAACGAGCACGTTGTTTACGTGTTTGGCCCTTGGAATAATTCTGAGTATTTGTCGCAGTAAAGATGAGCTGGTAGAAGATCTTTCGCTAACGCAAACCAAGTTCATGGAGCCATTAGCAACCAACTAAACAGGCAGTACTATGCGAGTAATTATTTCGGGAGGAGGAACGGGCGGCCACATTTTTCCTGCGGTGGCCATTGCCAAAACGATTCAAGCAGAGACGCCCGATGCCAAGATTTTATTTGTAGGTGCATTGGGGAAAATGGAAATGGAAAAGGTTCCTGCCTCAGGTTTTGAAATTGTGGGCTTGCCCATCGTGGGCATTCAGCGCAGGCTTACATGGAAAAATTTACTTGTACCCTTTAAGTTGCTCGCAAGCATGCTCAAGGCGCGGCGTATCGTGCGCGAGTTTAAGCCTGATATTGCCATTGGTGTGGGTGGTTATGCCAGCGGGCCGTTGTTGCGCGCAGCGGCCGGAGCAGGGGTGAAGACACTCATTCAGGAACAGAATTCATTTCCCGGAATAACCAATCGGATTTTATCGGGAAAGGTGAATACCATTTGTGTTGCATACGAAGGCTTGGACAAGTATTTCCCGAAGGAAAAGATAGTAATGACCGGCAATCCGGTGCGCCCGGAGGTCGTTCAGTTGCAAGGTAAGCGCGAGGCTGCTTTGAAGCATTTCAACTTGGATCCGAATCGTAAGACACTCTTGATTATTGGCGGTAGCCTTGGAGCACGATCCATCAACCAAGCGGTCGATGCACATGCTGAGCGCTTAGAGCATGAAGGTTTTCAAGTCATTTGGCAAACGGGCAAAGGCTATGTTGAAGCCTCGAAGCAACGTTGCGCATCGCTCAAGTATGTGCAGGCGCATGAGTTTATTCGTGAAATGGATCTGGCCTATGCTGCAGCTGATGTCGTTGTTTCTAGGGCAGGCGCCATGAGTATTTCAGAGCTTTGCCTCGTAGCTAAGCCCGCCATTTTTGTTCCGTCTCCAAACGTTTCGGAAGACCATCAAACGAAGAACGCGATGGCGTTGGTGAGTCGTCAGGCAGCGTTGCTAATCAAGGATACGGAAGTAGTTGCTCAGCTGGGTGATGCCGTTGTTGAATTGTTGCGCAACGATGAGAAGCGCGCCAACTTGGCGAAGGCGATTGGCGCAATGGCTCAGAACCATGCGGCAGAGCGCATTGTAGAAGAAGTAAAAAAATTGGTTCACTAGTATAGATTCCACATAACCTATGAATTTCGAGGAAACGGAGGTGTATTACTTTCTTGGTATCGGCGGCATAGGTATGTCGGCAATTGCCCGTTATTTCCATGCACACGGCAAGCTGGTGATGGGCTATGACCGCACGTCAACACCTCTCACCACCGAGTTGGAGATGGAGGGAATTGCCGTGCACTTCGATGACTCCATCCTGGAGATACCGCCCGTGGTGCGCCATACACCGAAGGAAAAGGTGTTGGTGATTTATACCCCTGCCATTCCAAGAGATAGCAATGAGTTGAACTGGTTGAATGATCAGGGCTATACTCTCATTAAGCGATCGCAGGCACTGGGAATAATTACTGCGCAGAGCAAGAGCATTGCGGTGGCAGGAACACACGGAAAAACCACCACCAGCTCGATGATTGCGCATCTATTGAAGCATAGTGGCAAGGGATGCAATGCTTTTTTGGGAGGGATTGCGACCAATTACGGAACGAATTTGCTCCTCGATAACCAGGCAGAGTGGACCGTGGTGGA
>JBKCGW010000280.1:0-4739 GCA_046303175.1 Flavobacteriales bacterium | reverse complement strand
CATTGCCTGCCTCCATTGCATTTAGGTACATGAAACAATGGAAGGGTAAGCACTACTGGGAAACAGGCTTCACATTATTCCCCAACCGAGTTGCAGTGCCTCAGGTGTATGCAGGCCTTGTGCATGCGTTGACGAATCGTTTGTGGATAAGCGAGCGAATCTCATATGGTGGCTACTCCGAATTCTCATTGGGTGTGGAGGTTAATTGGCTTTCCAAAAATTCCTGGTTTGTGAAGGCGGGCACTTCGCAACTCGAAGGGTGGCTGTTGCCCATGGCCGGCGGCCGCAGTGCATACATGAATTTGGGAAAGAATTTTTAATGATATGATGAAGATGCAATTGAAAAACCTGAAGCACACCGATAGCGGAAATTTTATCTTGCTTGCCGGGCCTTGTGTGGTGGAGAGTGAGGAACTACTGATTGAGGTGGCCGAGAAAATTTGCGCCATCAGCGACCGACTCAACATACCCTATGTGTTCAAGTCTTCGTACCGTAAAGCCAATCGTTCGAAGAGCGATAGCTTCAGCGGAATAGGCGATGAGCGGGCGCTTGAGTTACTGCGGATGATAGGAGACCGATTTTCCATTCCGGTGGTAACCGATATTCATACAGCCGAAGAGGCTGCCATGGCTGCGCAATACGTGGATGTTTTGCAGATACCTGCCTTTTTATGTCGTCAAACCGATTTGCTGCACGCAGCAGGTCGCACCGGCAAGGTGGTCAATATCAAGAAGGGGCAATTCCTTTCACCGGAAAGCATGGTGCATGCAGTCAACAAGGTGAAGGAAACGGGTAACGATTCTATTTGGCTCACAGAGCGCGGCACCACTTTCGGCTATCAAGATTTGTTGGTTGACTTTCGTGGATTGCCAACTATGCAACAATTCGCTCCGGTTATCATGGATTGCACGCACAGTCTCCAACAGCCCAACCAGTCGAGCGGCGTTACCGGCGGTCGTCCTGAACAGATTGAAACGATTGCTCGCGCTGCGATTGCAGTGGGTGCCGATGGACTATTCATAGAGACTCACCCCAATCCTGCAGTAGCCAAGAGTGACGGTGCCAATATGCTGCGACTTGAATTGCTCGAAGAAATGCTCGAACGTTTGGTGAAATTGAAAACGGTTGTCAACTCGTTTACCTGAAGACCATGAATAAATCAATTCTATCCGTTGTTTTTTCAATACTTCTCTCGATAGGAATGGCCACGGCGCAGTCGGATACCCTGGTCGTAAAATCCTACGGCGGTCCCGACTTCGAGCAAGCTTCCGAAATAATACCGTGCGCATCCGGAGGCTATGCATTGGTTGGAACCACAGGTAGCAATCAAAGTGGTAATACCGATGTGTTCGTAGCACGCATAGATGACGAACTCAATTGTGTGTGGAGTCACAATTTTGGTGGAAGCGATGTGGAGTGGGGATTGAGTATTGTGGAAGATTGGTCAGGTAATTTCTTGGTGTGTGGCTATACCTCCAGCGCCGGAGCGGGCAGCTACGACATGCTGGTGATGAAAGTAAATGCCACGGGGGATTTGATGTGGCAGCAATCCTTTGGTGGCACCGATTGGGATTTTGGAAAGAAGATTATCGCTCATCCGCAAGGAGGTTATTTGTTATGCGGTAATACCTACAGCAGTGGAAATGGAGCGCAAGACGGCACCATAATTCATTTGGATGGACAAGGGATTCTGCTCAATCAATGGTTTGTGGGTGGAGTTCAGACCGATGGAGTGCATGATCTGCTGGCTGTTTCAGATGGATGGTTTGCATGCGGTTATCAGACCTTGAACGATACCATGAAAGCGAGCGTGTGGCGTTTCGATTTGTCGGGCAATCAGATTTGGAACAGAATAACGAACGATGTGATGGGGTATGGTCGGGAAGCGTTTGCCATGTCCATGGACACATCGTTTCTCTACCTCACCGGTTCCGTTTACACCGAGGGTGTTACGCGTTCGTTCGAGCAGCAACTCGCTCTAGATAATTCCGTGAATTATGAAGTGATCGAACAAGAGAGCTTTGATGTGGAGTATTTGGATTGCTCTCATTACAACGGCGAAATCGTTTACGTGGGTTCGAAATCCCTCAGCGGTATTGAGTTGGGAAGGGTAGTGCGAAAACGCAACGATACCTTTTTCACCGGTGCATTTGAGTTTACCGGACAGCACCGCGCTCGCTTTACGTGTTCGCACTGGGATGAAAATGCACTCGTGCTGTGCGGCTCGTTTCAACCGGCTGCCTCTCAGAATTGGCAGGCTTTGGTGGTAAAGTATGTGTCGAGAAATCTCAACGAAGTATCGCAAGAGCCGGAGTTTTTGCCTTGCTTCTCGGTGGGTATTGAAGAGCTGTCGGAGGTAACACCGGGCATGCCAGGCGCTGTCTACAATGTACAGGGGCAGCTAGTATTATCGAACGTAGACTGGCATCCTAGAACTGATTCGTTCGGCCTTGCAAAGGGTTGTTATGTGTTCCGTTCAAACGCGGGACCCGTTCGCCGGTTTGTGGTGTTCTAACGCGCGCTCGATTGAGCCACGAAGTAGTAATCACTTCCGCTTTCATACACTTGCTTCAACTGATCACTTGAAAGAGGAGCTTTTCGTTTCCAGAAATCTTCCAAGGTCCACATGGCATAATCGTGTTGACTCAGCCATTCGTGCATGTGATGGGGCAGGGTGCCGTAGTATTCCGATGCACCCTTGCCGAATTCAAAGATGAGCATGGGTTTGTCTTGTGTAAGCAACGAGGTCGCACCTTTGAGCACATCCATTTCACCGCCTTCAACATCAATTTTAATGAGGTCTACTGCATGTTGGCGACCTTGCAATACATGGTCGAGTATGCGCACTTCCACCTCGATAGAATGGATTTCAGGTTGTGCCGTTTTGTATTCGCGCCTCTGCAAACCGCTGTAGGCCGGAGCATCCAAAACCACGTTGAACAACATAGTTCCCTCGCGGTTGCTCAACGCATATGGATAGATGGATGCCTGGCCTGCATATTTTCCGGTGAGATGCTCATACATGGCCGGAATGGGCTCGAATGCATGGTGCTTGCCTTGCGGAGAGTAATGCAGGAAGAGATCGAGTATTTCCCCTTTATGCGCTCCAACATCAATGCAATTGGACGTTGGCGTTAGCTCTCGGTCTAGAATTTTTTTGGTGAGAATATCATACTTCAGATTACGGGTGACGGGCCAATTCATTTGAATGAACAGCTGACGTACCTGGTTTTTGATCAATCTGATGATGGTAGGTTTCACAGGTTGCGAATATAGACTTAGACCTGCAAATGGTGCAGGGTATTAACTTGCGCCCATGAAATCGATTTTGCCGTTTCTATTTCTTCTCGGTTGCATTCATTCTTTTTCGGCGCAAACCATTTCCGAATCTGATATTGATTTGTTGAGTGCAGAATTGTCGAAGCAGGCTATAGCACGCAATACCCTGAAGTTGGCCGTTCTGGACTTTACCGAGAGCAATTCTGTTACCGATTTTTCGCTTGCTGTGTCAGAGGAGTTGCGCATTCACATGGCTGTGAACAACGCAAGCCTCACCATTGTAGACCGAGCAGCAACCGAGCGTGTGATGGAGGAACAGCGCCTGAGTTCGAGTCCGCTGTTTGACGAAAACAAGGCTGCAACATTGGGCAAATTGGTGAGTGCCGATGCGATTGTTACGGGCACCTTGATACGCCAAGGTGGCAACTGGAGGGTAACTGCTAAAATGATAAGCGTAGAAACAGGAGCAGTGATTGGAGGTTATTCCGTTAACCTGAAAAACACAGGATACAATGAAGGCCAAAGCCAAGATGCTAACGCGCTACCGACCAATGCTAAGCCTCCGAAACAAATAGGTTTTCATGCCGAAGCCAACACAGGTCTCCTATTCGTAAACCAAACCGCGGCTCCTTCTGTGGGATTTACATTCAGTCGCCGTACGTATAGAGGCGAGCTGCATGAATCACGTTTTACGAAAGGTAAAAAGGGATTTACATGCGGTTTGAATTATCATGTTGGATTGCCTGTAAAACCAACGCATGATTATGTACTTGGCTATATTACAAAAGACGTTTATGGGAATGCAGTGAGTTTGAATGAAGCTTATGTCAAAGAAGATTCCTATTTTCTGCTAGATCCCGATGCGTCGGTGATTGTGACTATTCCGAATAATCCTGAACAGATACCTGTGTTCATTTTGACTACATGCGAGCGTATCCGGGTCGATCGTTTACGGGTGGATGTTGGATGGCGTCATACCTTGTTTGAAACATCGGTCCGTGTGTTTGCTGAATCAGGTCTCGCCTGGGTAAAACAAATCGATCGTTCGACTTACTCGACATCCACATCTTCTGTACAAAACGGAAGCATCCTCAGCTATCAAGTCAATGGCAATGTGGCACCTGAGGAAGTTCCGAATTTATGGGAATTGAAAGCCGCTATTGGCGTTGAACACGGTAGGTGGTCGATTCAATTGGAAGGCGCAGTCACAACGCGAAACGCCGATTATATGAGTCCGCTCGATATGTTTCACCACCCCGAGATGACATCGTGGGCTTCGGTGAAGGGGGATTTAACTTCAAAGGGAGTAGCGGAAATTACGTCGCAATCGGCCAGCGAAAATTGGTACTACTGGTTCAGCTCAATCATTCAGCTGCGCTATCAGCTATAATTACTTTTCCAGTATCGACCGAATGTCCGGCTTGAAGTAGTTAGCGCTCTTCATCACCTTCCCATCTTC
>JBKCGW010000279.1:0-1650 GCA_046303175.1 Flavobacteriales bacterium | reverse complement strand
CTTGAAAAAGAGGGGGCAAAGATACGATTTCTTGCTACAATACACTTAAACAAACAAGAAAAAAAGGCCTTTCGTAGGTTTGCACGAACCCAATAACCCATGCCCTCGCTAATAGTTCATAGCTCGACCGAAAAAGATCCGTTTACCTTGAAAAAGTGGGCGATTCTGGAAACGGAGGAGGAGCTCATGGAGATGTGGGAGCAAGGGTTTCAGTTGGAGCAGATACCCATTATCAAGGCAGCACATCGACGCAGTGAGTGGCTGGCTTCGCGGTTGTTGATGCGTGAACTTGGGATAACGACCATTTCTTATCTATCCAATGGTAAGCCTGTATCGCCAGGGTGTTTCATTTCGCTGTCGCACAGCAGTAATGAAGTTGCATTGGTGGTTTCAACCACGGAAGTCGGCTTGGATATTCAATTTGTAACCGAAAAAATCAGCATCATTCGATCGCGATTTTGTTCGGATACCGAATGGCAGTGGTTGCAGGTTCACCCCGAAAGTCTGCGCGCACTGACCATCGTGTGGAGCGCGAAGGAAGCAGTTTTCAAGTACTACGGAGAGGAGGTAGAGTTTGCGAAGCATATGCAAGTGATGCCATTTAAATGCACCGATGAGACCATATTCCTTCATTACAAGGGCGTGCACGGCGAACGTTCTTTTTCGCTGCGGCACCTCACGCTCGATGGTCTTGAAGTGTTGGTAGCACTCTAAGAGTCGACGGAAGAATGCTCCTATCGAGCCTCTTAACTTGAGTATATTCGTTGCGAACAATTGAACTGTATGAAGTCATTTTACGTAACCTTTATTCTGCTATTGGCTAACGGGTTTTGTTTCGGACAACCGCTCTTTGAGCGTGCCCCGGGTTCCTATGGCTTGGATCCTCACATGGTGCATGCCGAAGGCGGAAACCGTGAAGTTATCTGGTCGGAAGATTTTGCCGACGGATTGTCGAGCGGTTGGACAAGCTTTGCCCAGGTCAATGTTGCATCGTGGGAGTTTCGCGGTCCCAACACTACACCCAACAACGAGGTTGGGTCACGAGGCAGTTGTGTAGTAGGTAATTTGGGTGAGCCTATCATGAGCCCGACGGCTGCCAATGGCTTTATGATTTTTGACTCGAATTGGTGGGATAATCCGGACCTGCCTTGCAGCGAGGCGAATTTTGGTTCGGGCCCTGCACCGGGTCCACACTTTGCGACGCTCACTTCACCCAGCATCGACCTCACGGCATATTCCAGCGTAGCGTTGAAGTTCAATCAGTATTGCAAGAAGTTAACAGGCAACACCTATGTCGAGGTTTCCATTGATGGTGGCTTCAATTGGTTTCCGGTGTTTTCCAACCCGGAGGTTCCCAATCCAACTACTCCCTATGATGAGCAGGTGATTCAAATTTCAACCTACGTGGCTTTTCAGCCTAGTGTGCGCATCCGATTTGTATTTGATGCGATGTACTATTACTGGCAGATAGATGACGTGGAGTTGATCAATACCTACAGCAATGATCTAGCGATTACAGGATTCAACTACGGTGACTTTGATTTATTAGACCCATCGCATCCAACGGGATACGAGTTTATGCAGTACTCGAAGTATCCTACTTCGATGGCGCCTGACTTGAAGTTTTCTGCAACAGCGACCAATTTGGGT
>JBKCGW010000278.1:0-2862 GCA_046303175.1 Flavobacteriales bacterium | reverse complement strand
CGTTTCAATTACCACTGTGCCACCGGTATACACGAAGGAATACCAAATGTCTTTGATCGCGGTAGTACCTCCGCAGCTCGGGTTCGCTGCGTTGGTAACTGTATTGGAATTGTTACAACTGATGTAGCCACCATTCACTGTAATGGGAATAGCATTGGCACACACGTCGTTCGCTGGAGCCTGCGCCAAGCCTAACATTGAGGCGAACACACAGAACACAGTAGACAGTAAAAACTGCTTCATGTTTTTGGTAATTATTGGTTTACGGTTGGTTAATATCCCTTTGAAGGGGAAACTAAAGTAGTTGATAATTATCATGAACACAAAACTTTTTTGAGCATGAGTGCCTATTCTGACACTTCCCCGAAATTCGCGCCCTAAACAAATTCTACCCTATGCTCTCCAAGGACACTGAAAAAAAGCTATTCCTTCTCGATGCCTATGCCTTGATCTTCCGAGCATACTACGCATTCATCAAAAATCCGCGTATCAACTCAAAAGGGTTGAATACTTCGGCGATGTTCGGCTTTACGAATGTGCTGCTCGACATTCTGAAAAATGAAAAGCCCAGCCACATGGCGGTCGTTTTCGATCCGCATGAAGAAACGATTCGCGTTGCTGAGTTTCCGGAATACAAAGCCAATCGCGAAGAAACTCCGGAAGATATTAAGCTGGCCTTCCCCTACATCGTGCGCATTATCGAGGCCATGAACATCCCAGTATATCAGGTGAGCAAATACGAGGCGGATGATGTAATCGGAACCTTGGCAAAAAAAGCAGAACAGGCCGGATTCACCACCTATATGATGACCAGCGATAAAGACTACGGGCAGTTGGTTTCTGACAACATATTTATCTATCGCCCGGGTCGAGGCGGAAACGAGGCAGATATTCTGGGTATCCCGGAAGTTTGCGAAAAATTCGGCATCAGCAACGTTGCTCAGGTCATCGATATACTCGGAATGATGGGTGATGCCGTCGACAACATCCCGGGCATTCCGGGTATCGGCGAAAAGACAGCTACCAAACTCGTTCAGGAATTTGGCTCACTCGAAGGCCTGCTCGCCAATACCGATAAGCTCAAAGGAAAACAAAAAGAAAACGTAGAAAACAATACGGAAATAGCACTGCTATCTAAAAAACTGGCTACCATCATCCTCGATGTCCCTGTTGATTTGGAAGAAGAAAAACTGAAAGTGACTGATTTCAATAAAGAAAAAATCGCGGAGGTTTTCGAAGAGCTTGAGTTTAGACAATTATTAAAGCGTGTTGTAGGAGATACTCCCGTTGCCGATAAAGCCGTTCAAGGCGAACTGTTTTTTGTAGAGGACACAAGCACGTCAAACGATCAACCGAAAACATCATTCAAAACAATACAGGATATCCCTCATCATTATCACCTTGTTCAGGAAGACGAAGACATTCACGCGCTGGTCGAGAAATTGAAAAGGGCTCCTGTGTTTTGTTTCGATACCGAAACCACGGAAATAGAACCAATCAATGCTTCGCTGGTTGGAGTTTCGTTTTCCACTCAAGAACACGAAGCATACTATGTTCCCATGCCCGCCGACTTCGAGCAAGCAAAGGCGCTTCTTCATCGCTTCGAGCCCATTTTCCAAGATGCATCGAAAGAGCTGGTGGGTCAAAATTTCAAGTACGATTATAAGATGTTGCGCAAATACGGTATCGAGGTGAAGAACCGCATTTTCGATACTATGATTGCTCACTACCTCATGAATCCGGATGGCAAACATGGTATGGATGAGCTGAGCGAAAACTACCTACAGTACACGCCTATTTCAATTGAAACACTTATCGGAAAAAAAGGAAAGTCGCAAGGCTCCATGTCGGACCTAGCTCCTGAAGCAGTAACCGACTATGCCGCGGAAGATGCCGATATCACACTGCAACTAAAAAATCGTTTTGAACCCGAATTGAATACCGGAAAAATTCGCTCGGTTTTCGACGAAGTGGAAGTACCACTCATTACGGTGCTGGCCGATATGGAATTGGAAGGTGTTCGCGTGGACGAAAACTTCCTGCGCAACTACAGCGATACACTGCAACAAGACATTACTGCTGCCGAAGAATAAATCTGCTCAATCGCCGGCGAAAAATTCAACATCGACTCCCCCAAACAACTCGGTGTAATTCTGTTTGAGAAAATGAAAATCACCGACCAGGTGAAGAAGACAAAAACCGGTCAATACAGCACCGACGAAGGAACTCTCTCCAAGTTTGAGCACGAGCACCCCAGCATTTCACGCAGTCTCGACTATCGCTAATTACGCAAACTAAAATCGACTTATGTCGATGCGTTGCCGGAAATGATTAACCGCAACACAGGCAGAGTGCACACTAACTACGGACAAACCGTTGCGGCCACCGGACGACTGGCTTCCAACAATCCGAATCTGCAAAACATACCTATTCGCACCATACGCGGGAAAGAAATTCGCAAAGCATTCGTGCCACGCGATGAAAATTACACGCTGCTCTCTGCCGACTATTCGCAAGTTGAACTGCGCATCATTGCGGCCCTCAGCAACGATGAAAACATGTGCGAAGCTTTCCTGCACGGTGAAGACATTCACAAAGCCACCGCAGCAAAGGTTTTTGGAGTGCCGCTCGAAGAAGTGAGCAAAGACATGCGCTCGAAAGCAAAGGCCGTGAACTTCGGCATTATCTACGGACAAGGCGCATTCGGACTTGCTCAAAACCTCGGCATTCCGCGTGGCGAAGCGAAAGCCATTATCGACGCCTACTTCACTCAATTTGCGCAGTTGAAAAACTTTCAGCACGAAACCATTGAGTTTGCGCGAAAGAATGGTTACATCGAAACCATCTTGGGCCGTCGACGCT
>JBKCGW010000277.1:0-4389 GCA_046303175.1 Flavobacteriales bacterium | reverse complement strand
TGCTGCACCAACAGCTTCACTTACCTTGAGCGGGTCACTTGCTGCCCATGATGTTTATGTAATTGCGAGCACAACCAATGGTCCGAATCCAACCGACCAAGCGATTCTCGATGTAACCGATGTACAAAATGCTGTGAGTGTGTTCACAGGCAATGATGCCATCGAATTAACCTTCCAAGGCACTGCGATAGATGTTATTGGTGTAATTGGAGACGACCCTGGCGGAAATGGTTGGGAGTTCGGAAATTCTTCAACTGCAAACCACGCGATCGTGCGTCGTCCGGAAATTACCTCACCGAACACGGATTGGGCCATTGTCTCAGGACAATGGATTTCATACGAACCAACCGATTATTCGCACTTAGGAAGTCACATCGGCAATGATTGTGGCAACGTGCCCATCGCTGTAGTTGGTTTTACAACCGAAACACAATTGGTTCAGGAGATCGATGCAACGATTGTAACCGTTACCATTCATGCAGAAAATGTTCAGAATTCTTTCCAGCTTATTGTGGATGCATCTGGCACAGCAACCAGCGGTATTGACTACAGCGCAGGCTTCCCGATTTCGTTCACGGTGCCAACCGGCACGAATGACCTCTCGTTTTCTATTGTTATCTTGGGTGATGCTAATACCGAAGGTGATGAAACGATTGTGCTCGATATGACTGCGAACGCCAATGTTTACTTCACTATTCCGACGCAGACAATTACGATTACGGAAAATGTGAGCGTAACCAGCATCGACCGAGCCGGTATACAAGTATATCCAAACCCTGCTTCATCGCATATAAACTTCCAAACGGCATCATCGATTCGTTCGATTGAATGCACGGATATGAGTGGACGCATCGTTCAATCCAGACACTACACCGAATTCAGCAAGCAAGTGAATTGGTCACTTGAGACGCTTTCTGCAGGTTCATATTTCTTCACCATTGATACCGAACAAGGCAAGAGTCGCGTTCGCGTTCAAATCGTTAAGTAAGTTAATTAGGTATTTAGGTAATTTGATTAAAAGTCCCGGCCAGTGCGCCGGGATTTTTTTTGAGGCAATCGGATATCCTATCTTGCACCGAAACATCGGAGATGAAAAGACTTCATGAACTGGATTATTTGCGCGGTCTGGCAGCAGGAGGCATCATGCTTTTTCATTATTTATCATGGACAATTGGTGAATTTTCATCAGAAGATTTCATGGGACGTGTGGGACTCTATGGGGTATCCATTTTTTATATTTTGAGCGGGCTCACACTCTACCACGTATACAATGAGCAGCTTACTGAAGGCGCTAATGCTATTATTACATTCTTCAAACGTCGGGTGCTTAGGATATACCCATTGCTCTGGATCAGTACTATCGTATCCATCATCCTTTTTGATGGAGGTGAAATCATTCCCATGGAGTTGGCTTTGAATCTTTCAGGCCTATTCGGCTTTTTGCAATGGGATCATGGTATTGCAATTGGTTCCTGGTCGATTGGCAATGAGCTGGTCTTTTATGTTTTCTTTCCCGTATTCGTTTATCTATTTCATAAATCCAAAGTTGGTTTGGCAATTACCGGCATGCTCATTCTTGTCGTCTTCATTTATTTCAGTTACTTCCTGATGGACACTTCGCTTACTCTTCGAAATGATCAGCAGCAATCCTATTACTGTAATCCAATCAACCAGCTATTCCTCTTTTTCGGTGGTTATTGCATGGGTGTTCTGTTAGAGCACACGTACATTAAACCAAGTGCTTCGATACTGATACTCCTATCGGGTGTTGCGTTATTTGCCTTTTGGCCTCAATACGGCGACCGTATCTACCTAGTTTCAGGTAACACCCGCATGGTGCTGACCCTTAGTTGCTTCTTAATATGCTTCGGATTTTACAAATTCAGTTCTCCCCTTCCGGCACTCATCAGCCAACCCTTGCGCACACTGGGTGAAATCAGTTATTCAGTTTACATGCTTCACCCGATAGTTCATCGTATCCTGCTGTATCCCATCGACTACATTCGAAACAACTACTTCGCAGTGCCGGAAACAGCGCGCTTCTTGCTCGCTGTGTTATTAACTCTTTTGATCAGTTATTTCGTTTACCACACATTCGAAAAATTCTTTATTCGACTGGGGAAAAAATCAGCCCACTAGAACCTCTAAGCATCACATGTAACTTTTGTCACACTTCTGAATAGCAGGAGTCGTTTACTTTCGTCGCCTAAAATCCAATTCATGAAACGCACGGTATTCAGTCTTCTTCTCGTTCTATTATTTTCCTGCACTAATCACTCGCAACAAAATCAAGGAGTGCAGTTGGTCACTGTTCAAGCCTTTTCAGAAGCATTGAAAGCCACACCCAATGCCACAATTATCGACGTTCGCACCCCCGAAGAATATCAGTTAGGTCATTTGAAAGATGCCGTGAATTTCAATGTGCTCGGCCCCGATTTTAATACACTCGTTAACAAGCTGGACAAGAGCCAACCTGTATTTGTGTATTGCAAAGTAGGTGGTCGCAGTGCCGACGCCGTTGAGCGCATGAAAGGACTCGGCTTTACGAGCATATACGACATGAAAGGTGGATACATGGCTTGGAGTTCGGCAGGTATGGAAACTACCCAAGCGGAGCGTGTTCAGGCAGAGACGTTCACACCTGCCGATTTTGAAAAGCTTCTTTCTTCCAATACACCCGTTCTGATAGACTACTACGCGCCCTGGTGCGGTCCCTGTAAAAAGATGGAGCCTCTACTGAATAAACTATCAGAAGAGTTTGCAGGCAAGGTTCAAATCGTTCGTATCAATGTTGACGAAGCTTCGACAGTCGTTAAGTCTCAAAAAATCGATAACATTCCGGTTGTTTCGACCTTCAACATGGGTCAAGAAATGAAGCGTGTGAATGGTTTTCAAGATGAAGCCGCAATGCGCGCCATGATTGAAGATTTGCTCAAGTAGTTCATTTTTTTGCGCCTTGCTTCAAGTCAGTATCTTTGCAGCGTGAAGAAAATTTACTCTGATTCTTTCCGATTGGGCGTTTTAGGTGGCGGTCAGTTGGGCCGCATGCTTCTTCAAGAAGCCATCAATTACGACGTTCGTGTTTGCGTGCTCGATCCCGCAGCCGATGCGCCTTGCGCAACTATTTGCCATGAATTTGTAACGGGTTCCTTTCAGGATTATGATACCGTGTTGAATTTCGGTAAAGACAAAGATGTCATCACCATCGAAATAGAACATGTCAATGTAGCTGCGCTTGAAGAATTGGAGAAAATGGGGAAATCAGTTTACCCCAAGCCATCGTTTCTGCGAATGGTGCAGGACAAGGGAAATCAGAAAGAATTTTACAGTCAGCATGAAATTCCGACCGCGCAATTTTTCTTGTTTGATAATGCGAGTAGTTTGGATGAAAGCACGGTCCGTTTTCCGTTTGTTTTGAAATCGCGAACAGGCGGATACGACGGAAAAGGAGTTCAGATTATTCGCAATGCAGAGGAATTGAAGAGCACTTTTTCAGGGCCTTGCGTTGTTGAAGAGATGATTGACTTTTCGAAAGAACTCGCAGTCATAGTAGCTCGCAACCAACAAGGAGAAATAAAAGTATTCCCTCTTGTTGAAATGGAGTTCAATCCGACAGCCAATTTGGTGGAGTTCCTGTTTAGTCCGGCGCAGGTAAGTACAGAAGTTGAAAAAGAAGCTCAATCGATTGCTGTTCGCATAGCGGAAACCTCGGAATTCGTTGGTTTGCTTGCTGTCGAGTTGTTCTTAACACGAGACGGCAAAATTCTGGTAAACGAGATTGCTCCCCGTCCACACAATAGTGGACATCATACCATCGAAGCATGCACAACCTCGCAATATGAGCAGCACCTAAGAGCCATTCTTTCTTTGCCTCTTGGTGAAACCCGCTTGATTGAGCCGGCGGTGATGATCAATTTACTGGGAGAGCCCGGGTTTGAAGGCCCGGCATTTTATTCCGGTTTGGAAGAGGCGCTTCAGATGCCGGGAGTTCATGTGCACCTCTACGGCAAAACCAGCACAAAGCCGTTTAGAAAGATGGGGCATATCACAGTTACAGACGCTAGCTTGCCGCAAGCCCAAGAGCGCGCGCGCACAGTGATGCAGCTTGTTAAGGTGCAGAGTTGTTGAACAATCGTGAACAAAACAACGTCTTTGGCGGCTGTTGTTTCCGAGGTGCTCAGTAATTTCGTTCTATGAAGCAGTACCATGACTTATTGCAGCATTTACTCGACATTGTATTAAAAAAACGCGACCGCACAGGAACCGGCACATTGAGTGTTTTTGGTTACCAAATGCGATTCAATTTACAAGAAGGCTTTCCACTTCTCACTACCAAAAAACTACACACCAAGTCAATCATTCATGAACTCTTGTGGTTCTTGAAAGGGG
>JBKCGW010000276.1:0-2058 GCA_046303175.1 Flavobacteriales bacterium | reverse complement strand
TGCATTTCCATTCAACGTCGGCTTCGAAGCATTGCTGTATCAGCTGGGTCCGGTTCAGCAGTTCAGAGGCATTGGCCGCTTTGCTTTTGTGGCCTATTACCCGCTGCTGATTTTCGTGTTTGCGGTGTTGTTTCGTGCCCTTATGAACAACCGATGGAAGCACATCATTGCATCTGCTTTGGCTGTGTTACTCCTCGTTGAAGGTCACGCGCGAATGTCGAGTGTAAGCAAGCAAATTACCAACAAACGCGAAACAGTATTGTCGGGCGATACAGACAAGTACGCGCTCATCGACGCGTCGAAGTATCAGGCCATCCATCCATTGCCCTACGTGCACATCGGTTCCGAGAATATCGGTTTTACAGCAAGTGATGATGCCATGCGTACACTCTACGATGCATCGTATGCATTGGGATTACCTTCCTCGGCTACGGTTATGTCGCGCACCTCGCTGAGCCAGTCTTTTTTGTCGTGTGCTATGGAATGGGAACTGATGGAAACACCGGCCATCATCAAGCAGTTGCCGGATAGCAGACCGCTATTAGTGCTCGCCGACCAAGAAAAGCTGAGTCAACGCCATCGAACCTTGCTTGCATTGGCCGATTCGTTGTTTGCGGATGGAAAGTTTGTCTGGTATTCGTTGCCTTTAACGGCTTTTGAAGAAGCACAGCGCTTGAACGAACAACGAGCGCGTGAACTGGCAGGAGCCTGCGCGTTTGGTAAAAATGGAGAATGGAGCGATGATAGTTTGCGTCGGTTTGTTTATGCCGATACCACGCATACGGTTCGCTTCTCGCGCGGTTGGACTAAACTGTTTCAGCAGGCCTCCCTGCCCGAATGGCAATCCGACACGGTGGCAGTTTCATTTTGGGTGAGCGATTTCTCGCGTGATTTAATACCTCGTACCGTGGTGGAGTTCATTCAATACGACGCGTCGCAGAAGGTCATCGATTATCAAACAGAATTCATGGGTAAGCGTGTGGTTGGTATGCGCGGAACGGATGCGCTTGTGGAGTACACGCTGAACATTCAGCCCGAATGCAGCGCTATTTCGATGGCCATCGAGAATAAGCTTATCCAAGGGCAGAGTATTCAAATAAATTCTTTTTTGATGCGGCCGCAGTCGATGAATTGTCGCATCTTGCGCAACGAAAATGAATCGTTGAACAACAGGAACTATTCGAGGTAGGTGCAATTCAGTTTAATCATTCCCAGCTACAACAATGCCGATGAGCTCATGCGCGAGCTCCCTCCGTTTCTTGATTTTTTGAAGCGTTCGGGACATGAAGTGGAGACTGTGATTGTGAATGACGGCTCCAATCAAAAGAGCGAATTGACACAGTTTTGTGAAGCCCATCGCCTCGTTCTCATTCATCATCCAACCAACCTTGGCAAGGGAGCAGCAGTGCGCACGGGCATGCAGGCAGCCGGTTGTGCGGTTCGCATTTTTACCGACGCTGATATTCCGTTTCAATACGAGACAGTAAACAACATGCTGGCTGTTTTTGATAATGATTCGGAAGTGGAGGTAGTGGCAGGTGATCGTCGCAAGTCGGATTACTTCGCGCAGACACCTGTTGTACGCCGACTCGGAAGCTGGGTGTTTTCAGGCATGGTGGATCTCATCATGCTCAAGCGCATGGGCGACACCCAATGTGGTATCAAGGGCTTTCGCGATCGTTGCGTGCAGGTCATTTTCCCGGAATCGAAGTTGAATGGTTTTGCCGCCGATATCGAATGGCTGCACAGAGCGCAGCAAAGGCGCATGAAGATGGCGACAGTGTCGGCCGAGTTTCGCAATGCCGGACAAAGTTCCGTCGTGTTTTGGAAACACGCTATTCTCATGCTTCGCGACGTGTTGAAAATTCGATTCTCCTAATCTTTCTAAAAGACATTCGCTTGAATCGGTAGTGTGTGCCGAAGGCTTATTTTTGTGCCTATGCCCGTAAACATTGATCGCAGAAAATTACAGTCACTCGGACGGCTTGAGTTGCTTGCCAAGCAGGCCGTGGAGGGATTTATCACGGGCTTGCACAAGAGTCCATTTCACGGATTTTC
>JBKCGW010000275.1:0-1705 GCA_046303175.1 Flavobacteriales bacterium | reverse complement strand
CCATAATGCATCAAAAGAGAAATGCGGGACTTGATTCAAAAAAAAGTACGAGTTGCTTGCAAAATGAAAATATGCGTGTATTTTTGCGCCTCCTAAATCGAAAGACTTAGGAAGAACAACGTTACTGTTGTGAAACGGTCGGGTAGTTCAGTTGGTTAGAATACGTGCCTGTCACGCACGGGGTCGCGGGTTCGAGTCCCGTCCCGACCGCCAACAAAAAAGAAGCTCTGAGAAATCAGGGCTTTTTTTTATGTTTCCCAAAATTGGTAGTGTCTTTCATCATGGCTTAATAAAATAATTCATCCATCATGTTTTACGTTTATGTTTTGTATTCCGAATCTCATCAAGTCTACTACAAGGGATTTACAGAGAATGTAACAAAACGCTTTAACGAGCACAACAATAACCATAGTAGATACACAGCCGGAAAGGGTCCATGGACGTTAATCGTTGTTGAACAATTTGATCAGAAGAGAAACGCCCTAATGCGTGAAAAAGGATTGAAACGATGTAAATCCGATTATTTCGAGTGGTTGAAATTACAGCCTCAAAATATTTCTCATCTATTTCAACACACGTCATAGAATAGGTGCCTGTCATCTCGGCTCGGCCGAGACGGGTTCGAGTCCTCTCGGCTGAGCCGAGAACCGCCAACCAAAAAGAAGCTCTGAGTAATCGGGGCTTTTTTTATGGATATAACGGCGCTATGCGCCTACCGTTGAAACTATCCTGCTCTATCCCACTGGAATCAGAAGTGCAAGCCCCGTAGTGGCGATATATCGCTAACAAGAAGAACAAACGCAATCACAAGCCCCGTCGGGACGACATATCAATAAAAACTCCAGCCCCTCACTTCACCACCTGCAAGTGCTTCGAAACCTGCGTTTGACCATGCGTAAACACCATCACATATTCGCCGCTGTAGAGCGTGCGGGTATCGAAATACGCGATGGTGCTACCGGGATAGAGCGTGGTAGTCTGCACGAGCTTTCCGCTTGCATCCAACAAATCAACCTTCCACTCCACCGTGTTCAAACCTTTCATCTGCGCCGCTACGAAATCGGTTGCGGGATTAGGGAATATGGTGAGTTGATCTACTTCAACAGTATTTGAAACAAGCGATGGAGTTCCATTGTAGGTTGTAACCGCCTCGGTGATACTGTTCACCTTAACACCTGTCTTTACACCATAAAAAGTTGGACCTACTACATACGGATAGGCTGAGTTCCAGTTTTCATCGACCGTGCAGAAGTAAGCATAGATGCCATTCGGATACTCCGGAGTCACGCAAAAACGTCCATTGTGTTCATCGAGGAAATCGGGTTCGCTGTGCGCGATGTACTCATAATCTTCGCGGTAACGACCGAGTGGATACGTTGCGTTGATGGGCGGGCCAGATGTTACCGAGGTGCCGTCGGCGTAGGTTGTTCGCTCAGTGATATTGCGTAGCTGATAGCTCGACTTTATGCGCGTGATACCTCCCGTGCCATCGGTATTTAGAAATCCATAGGCTCCGTAAATCGGGTAACCATCGTAGGCATAGCCCAGCAACGGTGAATGGATGTTGGCATCGATGACATACAATCCGTCCGACGCATACATATCACACACGTCCGAAATCGGCACCAGATCCATATCGAACGCGCTTGGATTTTGATGATGGTGGTAGTTTCCCATCGCAGGGTGCCCCTTGGCACAATCGAAA
>JBKCGW010000274.1:0-1119 GCA_046303175.1 Flavobacteriales bacterium | reverse complement strand
TTGCACAGAGGGTTGATCTGTAAATGAATCGATACTTTCATCCGTAATTGCCAACATCCATGTAACGAACATGGAAAATAGCAGCGGTTGGAGCCACTTCATCATGGTGATTAGGTCTGTTAGTTAGGTCAACACTTAATCAAACCAATGACTTGATTAAGCAGAATTTGGTCAGCGCAATTTTAGGCGAAAACAATATTCAACAGACCAATACATATGTCGAAGCAGCAAACTTGGGTTTGGGCTTAAGTAAATGCAAATTATGTATTGAACATACACTTTCAGACCATCGCTTCTGCGATGCTTTGCTCGTATAGAACTCTATAGTCCTCAATAAATCCGAAGTTTTCTTCATCGATGGTTACACGGCCTTTGGTGACGTGTCCGAGGAGCATTACCTGCACACCGCTATCACCCACGAAATCGAGAAACTCGTCTTCGTAATCTTCCACCACTGTTACGGCAATACGGCTTTGTGACTCACCAAAGAGAAACGCGTCGCGGCGAATTTCACTGTCAGTTACAATGTCGAATCCGAGTGAGTTGGGCAAGGCCATTTCGCACAGTGTAACAAACAGACCGCCGTCGCTAACATCGTGCGCAGAGCTGATGTAGTTGTTGCGAATGAGTTCTTTGATGCACTGTTGAACCTTGTACTCTTCATCTAAATTGAAGAACGGTGCCGGCGAATTTTTCACGCCGTGAAATGAGTAGAGATATTCAGATGAGTTGATGTCGTTGCGCGGCACACCAAGCAAGTAGATGAGGTCGCCCTTGTATTTGAAGTCGAGCGTGGTTTGCAGGCTCTTATCTTTCATCACACCCAGCATACCGATGGTAGGGGTGGGGAATACAGGAGCAGCAGAACCATCTGCGTTTACAGTTTGGTTGTAGAAGCTCACGTTACCGCCTGTTACAGGGGTTTCGAACTTCTTACACGCGGCGCCCATGCCTTTGATGGCACCTACGAACTGCCAGTACACTTCCGGGTTGTAAGGATTTCCGAAGTTGAGGCAGTTGGTGATAGCGCTGGGTTCACCACCCGAGCAAACAATGTTGCGCGCGGCTTCGCACACGGCAATCATAGTTCCTACTTCAGGATCGGCTTGCACGTAACGT
>JBKCGW010000273.1:0-5749 GCA_046303175.1 Flavobacteriales bacterium | reverse complement strand
TCACGATATTTTCGGACTTCAAATGCCAACCACTTGCGCGGATGTGCCAACTGAATTGCTCAATCCCCGCAACACGTGGAAAGACAAAGCAGCGTATGATGCAAAGGCAAATGAACTAGCCGAAAAATTCGTGAAGAACTTCGATAAGTTTAAAGAGTTTGCCAACGATGAGATTTTATCGGCAGCTCCTAAGCTGTTGGCGAAAGCATAAAAGAACTGATTGTAACATACCAACGCCTCGCATTTGCGGGGCGTTGGCATAAACAGAAACGTATGAAGAACATTCTTTTCCTACTTGCTTTTTGTTCGCTTTCCATTTCGCTGAAAGCACAAACCTCATTCACCCTTCAATCGGGATTGTTCATGAACGAGCTAGATGGTGGCTTCGAGAATACCACATCCATCCTTGGAAAAAGTTTGAGTGCAGGCATATCCATCGACCATACACGAGGAAAGGTGTTTGGCTGGTCATGCGGATACAGTGCTTTCAACAAGTCGTTTCAGTTCGGATATCCGATTAACATGACAGGCATTACCCCTACGTCAGATCACTATGTTACAGGCTATGTATTGAGAGCACATGAAATTCAATGGGCCTTCCTAATGCGTCTCGGCAAGTACATCAACCTGAGCGCGGGTCCTTATGTTCAAATCAATACCGACGACATTATTTCCGGCATGGGCGTGGATGAAGACTTTTACTACCCATCCCTTCCTCAAGATCTCTATAACAGCATAGAATTAGGATATCAGGGCAAGCTTCAATTGCAGTTTTACCTGGGAAGAAGTTTCTACTTTGGCGCCTTTGCCAATGCAGGAGCATCGACAACCGACATTCGCACAAAAGCATGGAATGACGCTTGGACATATATCACAGGGCAACAAGAAGACTGGGAAAGTACACCATTGAAAAACATCTACCAGCATTACGGGGTTTGCATTGGGTTTCGTACCAAACAAAAAGAGGATTGAGTTGTTTTCACGGGTATGCGTATACCCTCTTTCTCCATTCTCCATTCTCCACTAACTCTTTTGCTTCTCTTATTGTGCGCGTTTGCCAACGCACAAAACGCCACCATTTCAGGTGTTGTCACCGCGCTTCCCACCAATGAGCCGGTCCCCTTTGCTCCCATTGTTATTCAAGGCACAACGACAGGTGCTGTTTCCGACATCGATGGTAAATATTCCATTACAGGCCTTGCACCCGGCCTCTACAATTTGGAATGTAGCGCAGTAGGCTATAAGAAGGCGATTGTTTTTGAAGTGGAAGTGACCAAAGACCGTTCGGCGGTAGTCAACATTCAGCTGGAAGAATTGGCAACCGAAATAGGTCCGGTGGAAATCAGTTCAACACGCCGCACCAACGAAGATGAATCGCCTATCTCGGTGCGTTCCATTGGTGTGAATGAAATCAAGCGTAATCCGGGCGGTGACCGTGATATATCCAAGGTGATTCGCACACTGCCCGGAGTTGCGGCTATTCCGAGCTTCCGTAACGACCTGATTATTCGCGGAGGAGCGGCCAACGAAAACCGCTTCTACATCGACGGTATTGAAATCCCGAACATCAACCACTTCGCAACTCAAGGTTCTAATGGAGGTCCTCGCGGACTCATCAATGTAGACCTGATTAATAATGTAGAATTTTATTCCGGTGCATTCCCAGCTGCCCGCGGCAACGCCCTGAGCAGTGTGATGGAGTTTCAATTCAAAGACCCCAACCGTGAGCAATTTGCCGCCAACTTCATTGTAGGTAGCAGCGATATTGGTCTTACGCTGGAAGGTCCTACCGGCAAGAACTCAGCACTTACCCTTTCGATGCGCCGCAGTTATTTGCAGTTCTTGTTCAGTGCCTTGGGACTCCCTTTTTTGCCAGCCTACAATGACTATAACTTGAAATGGAAATGGGATATTGACAGTAAGAATAAACTCTCCATTTTGTCGCTTGGCGCACTCGATGACTTTGCATTGAATCTCAAGCTCGATGATGACTCCACTTCCGAAAGCTTTGATTTCAACCGTTACCTGCTAGACAACCTCGTTATAAATAAGCAATGGAACTATTCGTTTGGCGTGAAGTGGGATCACTACGGTGAGAAAGGAAAATGGGCTGTTATTGCCAGTCGTAACATGCTTCAAAATGATGCCTACAAGTATTACAACAACGACGAAACCCAACCCCGCAAGTTTGATTACAGCAGCAGTGAGCAAGAGAACAAATTCCGCGTTGAACGCAAGGTTTCAGGCAACGGTTGGAAGTTGTTGTACGGCGCCGGATATGAATATGAGCACTATTTCAACTATTCGAATTTGAGCGAATACAATCCTGCAATTGCCGACACGTTTCGCGTGAGTTACCGCAGTAATTTCAACCTTCACAAGTATGGTTTGTTTGTACAATCGAGTAAAACATTGCTGAATGAACGCCTCACTCTCTCGGCGGGTTTGCGCAGCGACGGCAACAGTTTCAACGCCGAAATGAGCAATTTGAAGAATCAGATTTCACCGCGTATTTCGTTGCGCTACTCATTCGCACCTCAATGGAGCTTCAACGCCAACACAGGCATCTACTTCCAACAACCTACGTATCTGTCGATGGGCTATCAGGTCGATGATGTGTTTGTAAACAAGAACATGAAATACGTGAAGTGCTCACAGGCTGTGGCAGGTGTGCAATACGACTGGGACAAGCGCAACACGATAATTTCGGTTGAAGGATTCTACAAGTATTACGAGAACTACCCGGTGAGCGTTAACCGCGGAATCAGCATCGCCAACCTAGGCGCCGACTTCGGCACGGTGGGTAATGAGGCCGTGACATCAACAGGACTTGGTCGCTCGTATGGTATGGAAGTGCTCTACCAACAGCGATTCTACAAAGGGCTGTATGGTATTCTTGCCTATACTTACGTGAACAGCGAATTCACCGGAGCGAACGGCAACTGGACGCCCTCTAGCTGGGACAGCCGTCACCTGGTAAGCATTACAGGTGGTAAGCAATTCAAGAAGAACTGGGAAGTAGGATTCGTGTTCCGTTTCAGTGGAGGGCTCCCCTACACTCCCGACGACGAGGCAGCTTCTATGAATATTCAAAACTGGAATGCATTGGGAGTAGCTGTTACCGATTGGTCGCGTTTGAACACAGAAAGGTCCAGCATTTATCAGCAGCTCGACATTCGTGTCGACAAGAAATGGTACTTGGAGCGTTGGACACTCGATCTGTATTTCGACGTACAAAATGCGTATGGCTACATCACAGAACTGAAGCCTATTCTCGACGTACAGCGCGATGGCTTGGGTAATCCCGTTATTGATCCCAACAACCCATCACAGTACCTGCCCAACTACATTACCAATACGAATGGAACGGTGTTGCCGAGTGTGGGGATTATTATTGAGCTGTAGAGGCGAAGGGCGAGGGGCGAAGGGCGAAGGGCGAGTGGCGCGTCACGATATACCGGTGGTAGGGACGCGCAGCTGCGCGTCGGCAGACAACGGATAGACGTGAACGCAGAAGGGTGAGGGGCGAATGGAGAATAGCAGTTTTGCCCGGCCCACCATAAAAATCGTGGGGTCTGGTGTCACGTCACGTATGGGAATATTATTCCACTTCAAGTCTGCATAAACCCTGATCATCTGCATTGCTTTTCATATCCTATTCCTCAAGGGAATATTTCCCTTTTAGAACACCCCACACATTGCGTTCGCTTAAATCAAAACAACCATTTTGATTTCGAAATTGGTTAATTATTATTTACATTTGAAAACCATTCGGAATGAAGTGCTCCGAACTGTTGCGCAAATTGAAAAGAGCAGGTTGGGTGGAAGTATCGCGGCGCGGATCGCATGTGAAACTGCATCATCCCATAATTGAGGGCATCATCATTTTCCCTGATCATGGCAGCAAAGAATTGGGAAAAGGACTGCAATTGAAAATCATGCGCGAAGGCGGATTAATTGAATAAACCATCATGAAAGCAACAGATAAATTCGCACAGAAAATACCCTCGAAAATCGCATGGCAACTGGAGGAAACGAAAACCGGTTTTTCGGCATTTGCTGAACAGTTTTCCATTTATACCACTGCCGATGATTTGGAATCACTGATGCCACAATTGAATGAAGCCGCTGCACTCTACTTTGAAATTCCCGATGAAGAAACCATTTCCTTCCGTCATTCAATCTATGTTGATCTTCAAACTTTTTTCGTCAACTACAAAATCCTGAACGCTCGCATACTTGCCTTGCGTATCGGCATGAGCCCTTCCCTGCTCTCGCAATACATCCGCGGAAAAAAATCACCCTCACTTCGTCAAATAGAACGCATTCGTGAGGGCATACAGCAAATCTCAAGGGAGTTGGCAGGGGTACACTTTGTTGCGCGGGGGAATGAATGATTACGGATGACGGATGACGGATTAAAGGAAAGGCACCGGCTTTAGTCGAAAGTCGTGTGCGCCAAGCCCACGATTTTAATCGTGGGAGTGTAATGAATGATTACGAATTACGGATTACGGATTACGGATTAAAGGAATGAGTGCGGCTTTCGTCAATTGTTAACGCTGTCTAGCCCACGATTTCAATCGCGGGAGCAGATATGAATGACAGTCGGTGTTTACAATTCCCTGTGCAACTGACCAAAATCATCCCACTCCCTTCTTTCATTTGCAATCAGATTCTAACCGTATGAAAAAAGCCTTCAAATGGACCGGCATTGTGCTCGGTGTCCTTTTCTTGTTTTTACTCGTGGCGCCTTTCCTATTTAAAGGAAAAATTGAAAGCGCCATCAAGCAAGCAGCCAACGACAACCTGAATGCACGTGTAAACTGGAGCGATGTGAGTCTTTCGCTCATTCGCAATTTCCCCAACCTGCGCGTGAGTGTAGAAGGACTGACCGTCGACAACACCGTAGCACCGTTCGATAGCGTGCGACTGGCCAACATCGGCAGCCTCGATGTTGTGGTGGATATCAAGAGTTTGTTCGGTGATGAAATCGTGGTAAAGCGTTTTGGCTTGGTGAATCCTGTGCTCGACATCCGCTTTGCAGCCGATGGCTCATCGAACATCGACATAGCAAAAGAAGACTCCACAGCGGTTGAAGAAGCCCCTGCCGCTGACGAAGGCGGTGCATTCAAAATGAAACTCAAGGAGTACTTCATCAAAAACGGAACGATTCACTACGACGATCGCACCATGCCTATGATTATGAAGTTTGAAGGACTTAATCACGAAGGCACGGGCGATTTCACGCAAGACCTCTTCAAACTGGTTACACAAACGCATGCCGACAAAGCCACCTTTTGGTTTGATGGTATTACCTACCTCAATGAAGTGAAAGCCGACTTGCAAGCGGACATTGATATGGACATGAAGAACAGCAAATACACGCTGGCAGGCAATACCATTAAACTCAACGAACTCGACCTCGGAGCAAAAGGTTGGGTGGCCATGCCCGGCGAAGACATCGATATGGACATCTCGTTTGAAGCCCTCAAACACGACTTCAAAGAATTTCTTTCGATGGTTCCTCTCGAATTTGCGAAAGATGTGCAAGGAGTGGATGCAACGGGTAACCTCGCGTTCAACGGATTTGTGCGCGGCATTTACAACGACAAGAGCATGCCCGCCGTTGGTATGGAGCTGGCAATCGACAACGCGCGTTTCAAATACCCTGATCTACCCAAGAGTGTCGACAACATCAACGTAAAAGCTAAAGTGTTTGCCGACATGAACAATGAAGACAACACCA
>JBKCGW010000272.1:0-2828 GCA_046303175.1 Flavobacteriales bacterium | reverse complement strand
CGGGACTTCATCTTTCCCTCCGGTAACTCCACCATGCCGTAACTAAGGTGGTAACACTGGTCGGCCTTTTCAAAGCCAAGCTTCTTCAAAATCTTGAACAAGACCTTGAAGTGATATTCCTGTTCGTTACCTACGGTATATATCTGGTAGGCCAAATCGGGAAAATCGCGGAAACGCAAAACAGCTGTTCCAATATCCTGCGTGATATACATCGCCGTCCCGTCTTTACGCAACAAGGCTTTTTGATCGAGTCCTTCGTCGGTGAGATCAATCCAAATCGAGCCGTCCTCCTTTTGGAAAAACGCACCTGCTGCCAATCCCCTCTCCACTTCCTCCTTGCCATTGATGTAGGTATTGCTCTCGTAGTAAAGCTTGTCGAAATCGACGCCCATGGCCTTGTAGGTGGAAGCGAAACCGTCGTACACCCACCCATTCATTTTCTTCCACAGCGCAATCGTTTCTTCGTCGCGGGCTTCCCACGAGCGAAGCATTTCCTGTGCTTGTTGCATGATGGGCGTTTGTTGTGCGGCCACTTCCTCAGTCAGGCCTTGCGCAATAAGCTCTTTCATTTGCGTCTTGTGCGCCTTATCGAACTCCACGTAGTATTTACCCACGAGCTTATCGCCTTTCAATCCGGATGACTCCGGTGTTTCACCATTGCCAAAGTTGACCCAAGCCACCATGCTTTTGCAGATGTGAATGCCGCGGTCGTTGATGATTTGAACCTTGGTAACACGATGGCCAACGGCCTTCAAAATTTCACTCACGGAATACCCCAAAAAGTTGTTGCGCAGGTGCCCCAAGTGCAACGGCTTGTTGGTGTTGGGCGATGAATACTCAACCATCACATGCGATGCGCTGTTGGCAGGAGCAAAACCGAAATCGTCGTGAGCCATGGCCTCTGCGAAGAACCCCTTCCAGAATTCAGCGCTCATCGAAACATTGAGGAATCCTTTTACGACATTGAACTTGCTGATTTGCGACGCATGCTCCACCATGTGCTTGCCCAGCGCCTCTCCTGTTGCTTCGGGTGAAAGCTTCGACAGTTTTGTAAGTGGGAAAACAACGACCGTGCAATCTCCTTCAAACTCCTTGCGGGTTTTCTGCAGCTGCAATTGCCCTTCGGCCGGTTCGGTTGAAAACAAATCGCTGCAAGCTTTACGCACAGCGCCGCCGATGATGGCGTGCATGTCATATCCGGAAATCATCATGAAGCAAAATTAGTGAGTAGGACGCCGTAAAGCATCAAAACGGTTTGAACAACGCATGACTGTAAGGTCGCGCAGCTGCGCGTCCCTGCGCTTGAGTCGATAAGATGGAGTCATTCTATCACTTCGACCCAAACAACCTGTACGCCACCCTCACCCCAACATAATTGGAGTTCTGTACCGGCGTACCCAAGGTGGTGTATTTGGCAGAAACATCTACATCCTTGTTGATTTGATATCCGATGCCCACCGTGAATCCGTCGAAGACATCATTGAAGGTAGACGTGATGTTCTCTGCAGCATCATAACGTTCGGTTGTAAACTGATACGAGCCATATTGTGCGAAAGCAAACGGCCCTTTTTCGCGCTGAGCAAAGTAAGCCTTCACTCCTATTTGTGCCGGACGAAGCAAGGACTCCTTGAATACGTCGCTGGCCGCCGGATCTATGGCAAAACTTACGATTCCGTATTGACCAATTACATCCATCTTCTTACCAAGTGCGTAACTGAGCAGGGCGCTTCCGCCATAGCCATACGGTGTATTTTCAGCCCAATCGCCAAAAGGCAAAGCTCCATCGGCGCCCAACGTAAATGACCACGCACGGAAGGTGCGGTCGATGTAGGAGTTGGTATTGGTTACCATGGGAAGCTCACGATCCACCAAGGCATTGGCCTGAATAACGCTCTTCGGCAAGCTGTCGGGTTGTGTGAAGGACTTGTACTTGGCAGTAAATGCAGATACCTGCACCTTAATCTTCACCGTGTTGTCTTCCGAAGAATTCTCGAGTTGGAATAGGTAAATAGGATCGATGAGAAAATCACACTTGTACTCTTCCAAAAAGGCAAACTGCGCCCTGTTCTCAGCCTCTTTCTTCATCACCTCGCGCGAGGAAACGAAGATATCGTTGCCCTTCTTTTTGTCGCCGCTCAGGTATAGAGCTGTGCTCATGTCTTCGCTGGTCGTAGTATACACAAACACCTCACGCTTTTCGCTGATGGTCACATCGGCCAGCACGGGGCGCATAAGCACATCGAGGTTGCTAGCATTGCCCGATGCCTGACGGGTCATTTTACGTTGTGTGCTGCGCGTGCTGGTGTTGGTTGCACAGGAAGCCAGCATGGATGCTGCGAGGGTGAATAGGATGAGTTTTCGCATTTCAGATTATTGGATGCGTAAACCTAGCATGCACCCCAAAGCCAAATTCGCATTATGTACGAGAGTTTCGACCGGGGGGTGTTAGTAAGGGTGGACTGGGGACTGGGGACTGAAGACCAGTTAATAGAGAATGGAGAATGGAGAACGAGAGGCCCCTCCTTTTCTCCATTCTCCATTCTCCAAAACCTAGAACTCAGTCTCCAGTACCCATTACCCAGTACCCATTACCCATTACCAAGTACCTAGTCCCCAGTACCCACTCCCCATTCCGCCACCATACACCTCACGCTCCCCCCGCCATATCGCTCGATGGTTGGGATGGGGCTGGAGAGAATGGTGCCGTGATGTTGAAGTGCTGTGAGGGCAGGACCGCGCAAAGCAGCCTCGGCAGCGGCCGACATGAGAATGAAGGGCTCATTCTTTCGATTGAATACTTGCAGAATGTTCCCGGCAAACGAATGCAT
>JBKCGW010000271.1:0-4388 GCA_046303175.1 Flavobacteriales bacterium | reverse complement strand
CAAAACCGCCCGATATTGCATAAAGATTTACTTCGTAGGTAGGCTCGCTTGAGTCGTCGCTGCTGATAGTAACTGTGCAAAATTGTTAACCGTTGAAGTTGGGAGTGAAATTGATGACCATTAAATCCATGGAATTGGGCGCAATTGAAAATGGTGTGAAGTTCAAAGAGAATTCTGAGGCGTTAGCGCCGGAAATTTCAATGCCGGAAATGTTGAGCGCACTACCTGAACCTAAGTTCTCGATGTATAGCGGTTGCGTGAGATTATCACCCATGAAAATGGTAAATCCGCTTGGAATGTTGTTGGTAGCATCCGTTATATTGATTTCTTGCTCTGCACCAGCGGTTGGTGCGGCGAGCGTTATCTCGTCGAGGGCTACATTGTGACCGGAAATTTTTTCAGTGAAGAACCAACGAATAAAACGCGTGTCTGCAGCAGGACTATCCGTAAACAAGGTGAAGGCTGTTGCGGGTAGTTCACCGCCCATCAGCGAACGAAGCGTTGTGAAGTTTACTCCGTCGGGACTTTCCTGAATAGTGA
Source organism: Flavobacteriales bacterium (assembly GCA_046303175.1). Taxonomy (GTDB): domain Bacteria; phylum Bacteroidota; class Bacteroidia; order Flavobacteriales_D; family Sanyastnellaceae; genus JAIBBG01. The sequence continues at coordinate 3,848 of JBKCGW010000271.1, read as the reverse complement.
ATGTGCCTTGAAATGTGCCTCCACTGTTTTGTCCTTTCAAATTGTAATTGAGCACTCCGGGTTCTTCACCAATCTCTAGCAACACGAAGTCGCCTGTTAGGTCGAGGCGGCATGCTTGGCCATTCAGTCCGTTGGCATACCGCGTGTTGCTGGCGCCGAGCGATTCTGACCATCCGGCCGGAGCGTTCACGTCGAAATTCCAAGAAGTAGGTAATACTGCTTGCGCAGTTGCGATGGTGGTGAAAATGGCCAGCAGCGCTGTGAAAATAAAGGTAGTTGTACTTTTCATGTATGGTACTTGGTTAATTGCTTATCGAATGGTGAGTGTTAGTCCAACCGTCCAACGAAGTCCCATGCCGTAGTATACACCGGCAGAGGTTGAGTTGAAGCCCGGATTGTTTTGTGGAGTGAATTCATTGTTGAGAGCGTCGGTTACAAAAACCGCGTCCAATACGTTGAGAACGTTCATGCGCAGTGCAAGGTGATACTTTTTGTTAAGCTCACGACCATATCCCATGCTCAAATCAATCATGTTGTATGCAGGCATTTTCCACGATTGCTTCCCGGCGTTTTCTCCGGACAGTCCATCGGGGTTGAACTCAGCGAAGTTATTGTCGAAGCGCGTGAAGCGTGGCTTGAAGTAGAGTCCTTGGATGGGGCTGTAACGAAATGCAAAGCTGGTTTGGAACTGCGCGGCATCACCTACGCGAATGTTGCTAGCGTCGAACTCAATCGGGTCGCCCACTGTGTTACCGTTTTCATCGGTTACATAGGCTGTAGCAGCCGACTTCCAGCGCCAGTCGCCAACGGAAAGAACTCCTTCGAATGAGATCTGTTGGTCTGCAACCCACTCTGCGTCTAACTCGATACCTTGGTGTAAGGCGCGCATACCGGGAACGTTGTAATAGTAGTTCTCGGTACCATTGGTTCTAGTTCCTGTAACGGGGCGGTTGTTCCAAATGGTGTAGTAGGCGTTCATAGTTACCTTGAATTCCTTTGTGTTGTAATTCGCGCCAACTTCAGCTGAAGAAATTTCCTCGTTTCGCAAGTTGTTGAAGGTTTCCAAACTGGTGCTGTAATAGGTGTTGGCCAACATGGGTGCACGTGACAAGAAACCGGCATTCATAAACACAGAAGCGCGCTTGTTGAATCGGTAATTGAATCCTGTTTTGATGGTACCTCCATTGAAATTCTTCCAACCACTTTCGATTTTATTGCCCAACGAATCGCGCATGGCAAAATGGTCGATGCGGTTGTATCGGCTGTTGGAAACCGTTGCATTCACAAACGCGGTATAGCTTTCGCCGGAATACTCTGCCAGTGCAAATAATCCAGACTGCAATACATTACTCGTTATGTTGTAGTTGATGCGGTCGCCTTCATAGCGAATGACTTTTGCGAGGTCGGTGTTTTCGTATTCTGCCGAATTGTTTTGATCCTGAATGTAGCGAGAAGCTGTTTTTTTATCGATCAATGCATAGTCAGCACCAAGCAAATCGTACACGATTTGATATCGATCGGCCGTGTAGTAACGCACATCTATACCACCGGATAATTCGAGTTGCTTATTGATTTCCGATTTGAATGTAGAAAGAAGGCCGTACCATTTATGGTTGTTGATGCTCGATTGTAAATAGTATGAAGCAGCGTATTGATTCGGATCATCGATGTAATTCAAGTTGGCAGGACTGATGACTACACCCAAGAAGTTGGTAAACGTCTTGGTATTCTTGTCGTACATGTATTGAAAGTCGATGTGGCCCGAAGAGTCTTGCAACGATGTGTTGGGTCGCATACCACCACCATTACCAAAAGAGGCGTAGAGCACATTGGAAAGCGCGAACTTTTCGCTCGGTGTCCAGAAGTGCTTAAAGTTTACAATAGGCTTGTGGTAGTAGTTGTTGCGTCCTGATTGCACTTCAATGGGTGCGTCTGCATCGTATCGATTGCGCGATAGATAGCCCCACTCAGAGTTGAATCGTAAACCGCGGTCGAGCGGGAGTTTCGCTGCGAAAGCACCGGAAGTATCGGCACCTTGAGCGAGTGCATAATCCAAATCGTAGAACGATAAGCGATTCCTACCCAAGCGTTGTTCGTGCTCTTGCGGGCTTCCCATGGCCGAAAGAGAAAATGCATGCTTGTCAAATTGTTTTTGAACCTTCAGAAAATAGAACAGCTGTTCGCTGTTGAGTTGTTCTACCCAGCCTTCGTTGGTGCGATAGGATAGAGCGGCTGTAACACTCCAGTTGCCCTCTAGTCGACCGCTGTTGATGCCAAAGCCCTGTCGCATCATATTGTTGTTTCCTAGTTCGGAAGATAGCTTCACGTTGAATTTTTCCTCCATACCCTGAGAAAGGATGTTGATGTTTCCTCCGATAGAAGGTACAGCCAACTTTGACGCTCCAAGGCCTCGTTGCACTTGTGTTTTTTGTGTCACGTTGTCGAGTCCAAACCAGTTACTCCAATACACCCAACCGTTTTCCATGTCGTTCATTGGAATACCATCGACCATGACAGAAACGTTGCGCTGGTTGAATCCGCGGATGTTTACACGTGCATCACCATCTCCACCGCCTGATTGTGTGGCATAAACGCCCGGTGTAGTATTGAGAATCATGGGAAGGTCGCGCGATGCAAGTTCCTCTTTGATTTTGATGGAAGAAATATCACTGAACGCAACAGGGGTGCGACGACCAACAGCCATGTCGGCGGTAACATTTACTTCACTCATAGTTGCCGAGGAAATCATTGGGAAATCGACAATGAGCTCTTCCCCTTCAACTGTGATTTCCGCTTCCATGTTTTCCATTCCCACATATACGGCACGCAATACATAGGAGCCCTTGTTGAGGCGTATGGAGTAGTTTCCATCCGGGTCCGAAACGACACCACTTCCTTCGGCATACGTGATCACCGCACCGGGCAATCCTTCGTTGGTTTCAGAATCGGTTACGCGTCCACTAACGGTGGCTTGGGCAAAAGCCGAAACTGCACAGGTGACGCATAAGAAAATCAGCAAAAAATGCTTCATGGTATGCTGTGTTTTAAGCAAAAGAAAGGGGCTCGAAACCCCTTTTCTCTTGTATAAATTGAATTCTTAATTAGCGAGCCAATAACTTCTGGATGGATTTCTTGCCATCCGTGTAAACGATTTCGATGAAATACACACCGGCCTCAGCATTCGGCAGAACAATATTCGTATACAATACTCCCTGCAGGTTTTTGCGCTCCAATAGTCTGCCATCAGCCGACATAATTGATACAGATTCCATGAACGAAGAGCTTTTCAAAGCAAATGAACCCTGCAATACCGGATTCGGGAACATGCTAAATGAGTTGCTGCTTGTTTCGCTAACCGCGCTTGGGTTGATGTTCACACATTCGCAAAGATGCTCGCCAAGCTCGGTAAACGTGTCCGATGGAAGGCTGTCCCACTCCAATGAAGGGTCGAATACATCCGGGTTGGTAGTGACACCACCCAATACAGTTGGTTTGCGAATCATCGTGTTGTCGGCAGTCCACCAACGAGTCGCAGGATCGCCCGGTACCCACCATCCGCCGCCCGGATCTTCGCCGATTTTACCTAGAATGTCGAGAATTTGATTGCCGTTTTTTACCAAGACAAAAGCGTCGTCACCGTTGAAATACATTGGAGAATAAGTTTCCACATACACAGGGTTCAGAAACGTGTCGGCAACTGCAATTAATAGCTGGTCTAGCGCAATTTCGGTTCCTGTTCCTGCAGGGTCTCGCTTATCAAGCGCAAAAACAAGTACATCGTGAGGCATGATAGTTCCCGTGATGGGCAACAACATAGGGTTTCCAGATCCATTGCGGTCGCGACCCAT
>JBKCGW010000270.1:0-1427 GCA_046303175.1 Flavobacteriales bacterium | reverse complement strand
TGAAGGGTGTGTTGCAAAACGGTAGCTGATGCCGGAAAGGCTGCTAGCCGGGTTGCCTAGGATTTCAAGCTGAGCTTGGTTTTCATATTCTTCAACACCAATGATGCAGGCCTGGTCAACGCAAAAGTTTACATCGTAGCAAAGCACGGTGCTTGGTTCAGCAGCATCAAACCAGCAAAAACGTGCGATACTTTGGCCAGGGTTGCCATTATGACGGTACTTGCAGTAGAAAGAGAATGAAGTGTCGCTGTCGGCTATAGTTACTATTTCAGTTGAAAGTTCGTTGTTAGTAGCCCATGGACCGCAAATTTCTCCCCAGCAAAACTGGTGTTCCGCACCTGCTACGTTTTGGATGATTTCGCGTCGACAACGAATATCGCGTTCAGAACCGCTAATGTTGATTACATCCCAGTGTGCACTGATGATTTCTCCGGTGTTGGTAGAGGTTCCAAGCACCGTATTGACCTCATTGTTAAACTCAATGAATTGTGAAAAGCTGGTAATGCTGAAAAAAATAAAGCTAATAATGAGTAATGAATTTTTCATTCGATTTCGTTTTTTACAAATGTAGTTGTGATAGAGTTACAGTCGGAACAATTTAAACCCCATCTCGTTTTCTTATAGTAGGGTTCGTACACCATTTTCTGTGTGGCAGGTTGCAGGTTGCGCCGTAAATTCGGCGCGATCTTCATGAAAAATACTTTTTATATTTTATTGTTTCTGCTCTCGCTGAGTGTTTCGGCGCAGCTCACGCCAGGTGCCCTAGCGCCCGATTTTTCGGTTGCCGACATCGCTGGCAACACAAGGAACCTCTACAGCCAGCTCGATTCCGGTCGCACGGTCGTGTTGCACTGTTTTACGGTGTGGGACAGCTATGCTTGGGAGTACTACCAGCAACAAACACTCGATGCATTCGCAGCACTTTATGGTCCACAAGGATCGGGTGATGTGGCTGTTTGGCGAGTCGAGTGCGAAACACAAAACACATTGGCGCAATTGCAGGGGCCGGCTTATTTGGCGGGAACGAATGCTACCAATACCCAGGGTGATTGGCTTTCGGAGTCCTCACTTCCAATAATCGACGACTCTACGCTGGCGGCTCAATTCAACCTCGAATATGTTCCTTTGCTAGTTGTAATTTGCCCTGATCGTGTGGTACGGTTCGCTGATCAAATCGCCTTGGGAAATCTCACCAATCTTGTATTCCAATCGTCTTGCCCTCCGGTAATCAATGGCTTCGATCCGGCGTTGATTTCCGCTGCGACTTCACGCTCATGCGGAAGTAATTTGGTGGATGTTACGCTTGTAATTAAAAATCTCGGAACAGACACACTGCAATCCCTGTTAATTTCAATCGGAGGGGCTGTTGCCGATCAATCCGTCGAATGGTCAGGTTCGCTGCCTTCTTATAGTTCCGACACGCTTGT
>JBKCGW010000269.1:0-1064 GCA_046303175.1 Flavobacteriales bacterium | reverse complement strand
TGATTTCCGTATGCCGGATTTGTCCGCCGAGGTATGCCGCGCGCGACACTACCAACAAGCTGAACAGTGACAGCACTAATACGACACGGGTGAGAAGATTCGCTTGAGCAGACTTAATCTTGGTGAGATACAGAGCCACTATCGAAACAGTGCCTAGCACAAGCATCGACACGAACGCCCAGAAGCCGGCATCTTCATGAAGCTCAATGGCGCTTTCTAATACGCCTGGAATATGTTCAACCGCCTCTTCTGCACCCTCGCCCGTAAACTTGGCAATGGCAGCACCAATGGCTGAGATAATGAATACGTTGAATGCAGCAATCGAAGTCTGTTCGCTCTTGTGCCAAAGGCTATGCGCCAGCACGAGCATTCCGAAAAACGCCCCGAAAAGAGGGAGGTGAACAATGAGCAGGTGGATGTGAGCTTGGTCCATCAGTGTGTTTTTGGTCTGATAAGTAAAGGAGATTCTTGGATTGCCTGCGTTGAGGAATATCAGGATGATAGGATGATAGGATGATAGGATAACAGGATTGTAGGGAGTGACGAGGCGCTCTTGCTACTTTCAACCTTCAACTTTCCACTAATTATGGAAAGAGAAACACAATCGCAATGAGTGTCTTGTGCCCCCTATAATCCTACATTCCTACAATCCTACAATCCTACAATCCTCGCAAATCAATTTTCCCCTATGTTTGGCACTCAACAAACACCAAACTATGACATCAACCACCAAAACCGGTCACCCCAAAGGACTGTACTTCCTGTTCTTCACTGAAATGTGGGAACGCTTCAGCTACTATGGCATGCGTGCCATCTTCATGCTGTTCATGGTAAAGACACTTTTATTGTCCGACAAAGAAGCTTCCGAGATCTACGGTAGCTACACCGGACTCGTTTACCTCACTCCGCTGTTGGGTGGATACTTGTGCGACCGCTACTTAGGTAACCGTCGCAGCATCATCATCGGTGGTTTGCTGATGGCTCTCGGTCAGTTCTTCATGTTCCTTTCGGCCAGCGCCGGTGCAGAGGGCGGTATTGCATTGATGTGGACCGGTCTTACCGCA
>JBKCGW010000268.1:0-17718 GCA_046303175.1 Flavobacteriales bacterium | reverse complement strand
ATGCACGCACATCACTCTCTGTCCAAGTAATGGTGCTATCCGGAATTTCGGCGAACGTCTTCACAACAAACTCAACGCTTACTTTGTCATTGGCAGTTTTGAATGCCCATTTTGCATCCACGTTATTGGCAAATGCACCTTTGCGAAGCATGATGTCGTACTTCTCTTTTTGACGCTTTTGCTTGATCAACTTCTTCCAGTTTTCAGCCATTTTGGCATCCATACCATCGAAGCTCTTGCGACCTTGATCTTTCAAGGCTGTGCTGTCTTTACCACCGTAGATGGTGCTTTTTACGAACGGAGAAAGGAGTTCACCGAAGGTAATCTCTTCATATTCCTCGTCAGAAATCTCGATTCCCAATGCGTCGTATTCATCCTGGTAGATGATGTTCTCCACGAGTTGGTTCCAGGTATCATTTGAAAGACTTTGCTCGTTGCCCTGGTATTGGAATAGAGGCTCACGATCCTGCAAAGCACGCTGCCATTCCTGTGCGCTAATGCTTTGACCATCTATTTCACCAATTGCCGCATTGCTATTGCCAAAAAGCGACATTACCGCGTCGTAAGGGATGAGGAAGGAGAGGAGACCTACACCTACCATTACCAACAACAAACCACGCTGCTGTCGGATTTTTTCAATCATTGCCATAAGTCAGTTTATCTTAAAATTTTGGGCTGCGAATATCGTAAATAGACGCCATACTTCAAGCAGGCGACCTTAAATAATTGACATTCAGTATTTAGAAAACAAATTAGAGAAAGGAACTAACTGTAAATCAACGAGTAAAGAAGACGATAGAGCTGCCGAAACTATGAATGACGACTAATTTTTACTAGTTCAATGCGGGTTTCACTCACTTTGATGGGCGTGAATTTGTAGTTGCCATGCGAGATGGATTCCATTTCTTCCGGAATGTCGCCTCGTAAAAACAGGATTAAGCCGCTGAGGGTATCATACGCCTCTTGATTTTCCGGAAGATCGAGCTGGTATTTGTTATTTAAGTAGTCGATTTCCAGACGGGCTGAGAAATCGAACGAGCCGTCAGCATGTTGGATTTCCACGTTTTCTTCCTTGTCGTGTTCATCTTCAATTTCCCCAAAAATTTCCTCCACGATATCTTCCATGGTAATCATACCGGCTGTGCCTCCAAACTCATCGACCACCACTGCAACTTGTTTTTTCTGTTTGATGAATAACTCCAGAATCTCATAGGCTTGCATGGGCTCAGGAATGATCGAAATGGGGCGTAGGATATGTTGAATGTGAACAGGCTTTTTAAACAATTCATAGGAGTGTACATATCCTATGATGTGATCTATGTTTTCCCGAAACACTAAAATTTTGGATAGTCGAGTGTCGATGAACCGTTTCTTTAGATTATCGATTGTATCGGTTATTTCAATGGCCACGATTTCATTGCGGGGCACCAGGCAATCGCGTGCTTTTAGGTTCGAGAAATCCAGTGCGTTTTGGAAAATTTGAATTTCATGGTCAATCGCTTTTGATTGATCGATGTTGCCGGTGGCCTGTTCTAGGTAGTGATCCAGATCTATACGTCCAAATTCTACTTCCTCGTCTTTGATTTCCTTGCGAACTACGATGCGAATGAATAAATCGGAAATGCCGGTAACCACCCAGGCGAATGCGTACAAAACGCCGTACCAAACGGCTAGCGGAATTGCCATCATATTGAGCCAACGGTTTGGATTGATGCTGAAGATGGCTTTGGGTATGAACTCAGCAAATACTAAAACGATGATGGTAGATAGTATAGTTTGAGAGAGGACTACACCAAATTCACCAACGGTTGTCGAGAAAGCCGGGAAATAAAGGGCAATGTTGTTTTCGATTAAATCGCCCATATACAAGCCATATACGACAAGAGCAGCATTGTTTCCAATGAGCATCGTGGCTATGAACAGCTTGGGCTTATTGATGAAATGACCAATGATATTCGAAGCAAAGACACCTTGCTTTTTGTCCAGCTCGATTTTCAGTTTGTTAGCCGTAATGAAAGCGATTTCCAAACCGCTGGAAAAGGCAGAAGCTACAAGTGATAGAATAATTATTATCAGCGGCCAATAGGAGTCCATTCAACTTATGAGGAAAGAGAGCAGTAGTATGACCCGACTTATCCCATAACAGGCCGTAAAAGTAAGAAATTACGGCTCGGAAATGCCGATTATTTGTTGTTGCTGTTTTGCTCCAAGCGCAAGCGCATCTTGCGGCGGAACATCCACCAAAAAAATGAAATGGCAGGAATAAAGAACTTGTTGATTTCGGTGCGCCACGGTTCGAAGAACACGATTGAGTAACAGGCAAAAACAAATGACGCGATTGTGAAAACGAGCCAGAAGTTCTCGATTAATTTATTGGTTTTCTCCATGTGTTGTGTCTTGTGTTTCTTCTACCACGATATCCCCTGTGGGTTGTATAATGCGATACTTGGTGAAGCTGTCATTGCTTTCGAGTCCACGGCCGTGCAGCACGGTGCCCCCGGAAAGGGTAATGGTAACTTCTTTGTCTGATACGATGCGCGCGCTGTCTTGAAGATAGATTAGTTCTTCCGTTTCGAGTCGTTCGCCTGCTTTGTTGGTTAGCACCACGGATTCCCAAGCCGTAAGTGTTTTCTTTTTTTCCTCGTACTTGCCGAATTTGGCAGTAATTCTAGCCTCTTCCGACGCGTTCGCGTCAAAGAAGATCATGGAAAATCCATTGCTGGCAAGCATGTAGTCTTCGTCGCCTTCCGGTTGAAATTGTTCCAACAGAGTAGCTTCAAGTCGAGTCTGTTTTTTACCCTTTTCTGAGAAGGTGTAGACTGCGTTATGGCTGGTTTGAACCGGATGGATATTCTTGTCTGTTATTGCCCTTACTTGTTCAATATCGTTTCTGCATCCGGAAAAAAGGCATGCAAGTATTGCTATGAAAATGACGTGTACGTTTTTCATCAATCATACTTCACTTGACGGAACCAGCGATCGAATGATGAAGGGGAGAGTGAGAAACCGAACATGAAGCCGATATAATTTTCTTGTACTAACCCCGCTTCAGTTGTTCCGCGTTGTCCCCATTCGGCGCCGATATGAATTCTGGTTTGTGAGCGAATTACCGGAATGGTTATTCCCGCAGTTGCGGCCGATTGCATGATGCGGGTTTGATTCAATATGAGTTCTGATTCATAGTTGCGATAGCCAACACGGTAGTGCAAGCGGTTGAAGAAGTTATTGCTGACATCAGTTGTGGGCTTGTATTCCAAACCGACGGCGTAGCCGGATGCCTTGTTTAGTCCATCATCGAGGTTTACATCTTCAGTGATTTCCAGCTTGTATTTCGACCAATCTTGCACCCTGTACTCACCGGCCAAAACAAATGTTCCCCACTTTTTATTGAACAACTTGTAGGCCGCACCGACTTGAATTTTTTGTGGAAGAACAAGGTTTCCCTTTACTGCATCAATATGGTTAGCGGTATCTCGGAAGGCAGAGTTTCCTGCAAAGCGTATCGAGTAAAGAAGTTCGGAATATTCAGCATTTAGAGAGGTTTCCAGCGAATAAGTAGCTCCTAGTTGGAGTGCAGATCCACCTATGATTCTGCGCTGTTGATCGCGGCGGGTGGTGAGATTTACTTTGTATTGTATGCCTGCCTCTAAGGCTATCCCTTTAACCCACAGGTTTAAATTTTCGACCGTTGAGTAGTGCTCGGTTTGATTGAAAGCGGCAACATTTTCGCGCGTAATGTTTCCAAACAAGTAATTGCTGTTTACACCAATTGAAATTTGATGCAAACGGTGTTTGGAGCTGTCAGAATCGTTGTGTTTGCTGTTTCCTTGTCCAAGCAAAAAGACACGAGAGAAGCCTAGAGTTACCTTATTGATTCCTCCACGACCTGTGTAGTTATAGTTGGCGGTGAGGGTATCGCTCAAGGTGTCTTTCGAAGAAAAGCGATAGTCCACGGCGCTGTAAGGGGTAAGTCCCATGGCCATAGCCCACTTTGTATTGGGCTTTTTGAAGCCCATGCTGAGCTCATGAATTTGTCCGTTGCGATAGGTGGACGTGTTACCTCTATAAACCGAATTGGTGCTTGTTCCCTTCACTGTAGTCTGAAGGTTAGTTACATCCAGAAAAGAATAGGATGCAGGGTTAGCAAGATTAAGTGCAATAGGGTCGGACAGAGGAGTTGTAATTCCGCCCATACCATAGTGAACAACATTTCCGGGGTTATCGAGCAGCCCAAGGCCGAAACGCGAATAAACTGAATTAGGGTTGTGTTGGGCATTACCGGATGTGACACCCAGCATCAACGCTACGATGAGTCCAAACTTATGAGCGATTGATGCGAAGAGTTTCATGCAGGCCTATCTGGGTTAATTGAGAAACCGCAAAAATGCTACTTTTCAAGGAGTTCTCAAAAAATGAATGATTACCACCTGTTATAATGACTTGTAACCTGTTGTATTGCTCACGGTAGGCAGCAATCATGGCATCGGTTTCCAAAAGAACGGCCATTTGAACACCGGACATGATGGAGTTTTGCGTAGAATCGCCCAAAAGCATGGGCAAATCATCCATTGGATGAACCAACGGCAAATTACCGGTAAATTCATGGAGTGCCTTATAACGCATGCTTATTCCCGGTGCAATACTTCCGCCTAAAAAGGTCTTATTGACCAGCAGCGAATAGGTGATGCATGTACCGAAGTCAATAACCAGAACATCGTTGAGTGGCATTGTCACTGACGCCCCCGCAATATTCGCCAGTCGATCGTGACCCAGTGTTTCCGGGCTTGAATAGCGAATGTCAAAAGGAAACTTTAAACGATGCGACATCTGAAACAAAGGAGCGAAATGGAGCTTTTCGAGCAGCTCACGGTTATCCGCTTCTCTCACATTAGAAAGCATGATTGCATCAATTGCAAATATTGATTGAATGGAATGCAGGTAATCGAACAATGAATCATCGCTGCACGTGCGAGCTTCTGTTATGTTGCCATTTTGAGCAATCGATACCTTCGTTTGGCTGTTGCCCCTGTCGATGGCAAGTTGGTAATGCATGGATGCTTCAGCAGTATTGCGAATACGTTAGTTGATGGTGCGAGCGCCCGACATGGATTGGAAGGGGGTGAAGGAGTAACCGAGATTCACAATCATAAAACCTCCGTCGAATCCGGGATTTTTGTTACCACCCATCAAATCGAAATTGTAGGCTTGCCTCACGTGCCCAATCATCGTAGCGCGAACAAACACTGCATTGTAACGGTTGATTTGGTAGGTAGGTGTAATTGCTGCGCAGAAGTTTGCCATGTAGTCATACACGTAAATGCGCTTGTCATAGTCGAACGGGAATTTCATTTTGTTAATCATCGCACTAACCCCCAATCCGACAAAACCATAGAGTTTGAAGCGATCTTGCCAAAGACGCACTGCATTGCGTTGCCCCTTGGTTTTTTTAAAGCTAATCTGAAGAAGATCCGTTGCTATTCCGGCTGTTGCTCGGAAGTAGTCGTTTCGGAAATAAAGCGATCCTTCAGCGGGTCTGTTGAGGCAGATGCCAACCTCCCCTCGTAAGTGCAAGTTTGAACGTAGAAGGTAGTTTAGTCCACCGACGTAATTGTGGGGTACTATCTTTTCGATTTTGTAGCCATCCGTTATTTGCGAATGCATGAATTGCGTTCCTGCCGATACATCCAATTTCAGGTTGATGGGCACAAATTGGGCACGAGCGCAAATAACAAGTAACAAAGCAATGAAAAAAGTTAGGAATTTCATGCGCGAAATTTAGCCACAAAAATTGAGAACGTGTTCTTGCTATGCAACAGAGCAAGCCAAGAGTAGTTCTCAAGTGTTTGTGAACATCTTGATATTTTACTTGAAATTGTCGACGTATGCTCTTGTATTTTGCGCTCACACTCAATAACAGAACGCAATGATTAACAGAAAAGAATTCAGAAAATATGCAATGAGCAATCACGGCATCAGCGGAACAGTGATCGATGATGTGATTAGCCACGTGTATGGTGCCGAGAATATGACTCGCACGGTTATCGAAGAACGAAACATGCCTTTCCGCGAAGTAGATGTGTTCTCTCGCCTCATGGCAGATCGTATCATTTTTTTGGGAACAGAAATCGATGATTATATCGCAAATATTATTCAAGCGCAGCTTTTGTTTTTGGAAAGCGCCGATGCGAAAAAAGATATTCAGATTTACATAAACTCTCCCGGAGGTAGCGTTTATGCAGGTCTTGGCATATACGATACCATGCAGTACATCAATCCCAATGTTGCGACCATCTGCACAGGTATGGCTGCTAGTATGGGTGCTGTATTGCTTTGTGCAGGTGAGGCCGGTAAGCGCACAGGTTTAAAGCATTCCCGCGTTATGATTCACCAGCCCCTGGGCGGTGCTCGCGGTCAAGCCAGTGATATCGAAATTACTGCACGTGAAATTCAGAAGCTGAAGAAGGAATTGTATGATATCATTTCACACCACAGCGGCAAGCCATACGATCAGGTTTGGGCGGATAGCGATCGTGACTACTGGATGATCGCCTCTGAAGCTAAAGAGTACGGAATGATAGATGAAGTTCTCGATAAGAAGAAAGCATAATTTATTTTGTATATAAATAAAAAGGGCACCTGTGGGTGCCCTTTTTTGTTTAGCACTCTTTTTTGAAGCGGTACCCTGAGAATTTGTGATTTGATTTTTCTCAAGTATTGAACATGGAATCTGCCTATCCCTTAACAGGACTGAGTTTCGTCAACTGATAAGTGTGGTTGAAAAGATTGACATTTGGTCATATCCCAACGCCTTTTTTGGAAGTTCATTTGAACGTCGGCAAGTTTTATCTGAAATAAAACGTGCAGGCCATTTACCAACCCTAATTTTTTCTACATGCTTCCTATTAACCTTACGATGCGAACCGGCATCCTGCAATCGCGCAGTATTCTAACGGTTCTTTTTGCTGCTTCTTTCCTGTGGGCGCAAGCTCAGCCAACCTTTGTAAATGTGGGACCTAATGCAACCATTGCTTGCGGAGATGATTTGCCGGCTTCAGATGGCGTTACTGCCGTTAGTTCATGTGAAGGCCCTGTAAGCGTGGATGTATTTGTTGCCGAGACAGGCAATGTGACAGCGGCTTGCGATGTGAGCACGGCTGTTGGCCCGGGTATCGACTGGGCGGTTTGGCTTCCCTTGTTGGACGCTCCTTCCGTTGCCTGGAATTTTATAGGCGATCAGTCATTGACATTTTATGATAATGGAACCGGCCGTTTAACGGGTACTATTCAGAACTCGGTAAATAGCAGCTGGCAAATGACCGTGGACATGTTTTTTGAAAATGGTCGTAACTGGACAGATTGGTCGGCGCTGGGAAGAGGATATAAGAATGACCTCGGGCTTGCGGGTAATAACTATTTAGATTGGTCTTATTACGAGCTCACTCCGGTGTTCTCTCATATCACGGGTATGGGTGTATTGGAAGGCTCTGAATTGAGCCTTCAGCATCTGCCTTCGAATTACTACTTCGGATTTCAGGTAGGTGTTGCTTCCAATAACAAAAATGCCAACGACGGTATGAGTGGTTGGTTTTCTTACACGGGTTCATTCAATGGTGAAAACGTAAGTGGTAACGGAGACGTAAACGTAGATCGCACTTGCAGCGAGAATCCTGCAGGTTGCGGAGCCTCAGAATTTACTTACACCTACCGTGCTGAAGATGCATGCGGTGGTGTTGCTTTTGCCACGCGTCTGATCACCATTCAAGATGAAGTTGCTCCTGTATTCGGTGCTGTCGAATCTCCACTTTTTGTCCCTTGCCCTCTTGCTGACAGCGTATATGCTTCAGCAACCGACGCTTGTTCATCAGTCGCAATCAGCTACACCGATGAAATCGTAGAAGCAGGTTGTCCGGGTATTGTTACACGCACCTATACTGCCGCGGATGGATGTGGCAATGAGAGCACTGCTACACAAACTATTTATCTCATCGATGAGGGTGAACCTGAATTTACCGTGTTCCCTGCAGATACCTCGTTGAGCTGCGAGAACGCTTCTGATTTGAACCCTGCAGTTGAATACACTTCGGTGTGTTTTAATACACAGTTAACCCAAAACGATGTCATTACACAAGGCATCTGTGCGGCCAATTATACCTTGGAGCGCACTTACACTATCACCGACGGTTGCGGTAACAGCGTTTCACAGGTATGGATGGTTTCAGTTGTCGACGCCACCGCTCCAATTATTGAGAATGTGCCGTTGAGTGCTGACCTTGATTGTGGTGACGAAGTTCCAACCGGCGAGCCAACCGCTAGTGATAACTGCAGTGAATTTATCCTGACTTCGAATGCAGTCACAGAAGATCAGTTGTGCGGATATATTACCACGACTACTTGGACAGCAACCGATGCATGCGGAAATACGTCAACAGCTTCTCAGGTTATCACCTTTGTTGACAGTGCAGATCCGGAGTTCAGTTACATCCCGGAATCTGTTACGCTCAACTGCGGTGATGAATTTGTGTTGGACACGGCTATTGTCAACGATGATTGTTCACCGGTAACGCTTGCATGGACCGACGAGCCTTTGTTTGATTGCGCCGGCAGCTACATCCGTATTTGGAGAGCTTTTGATGGTTGCGGCAACCAAGCGCTTGAGTCCACAGTAGTTACGCTAATCGATACAGAAGCTCCTGTTCTGAATGGAATTCCCGCATCGACAGAGGGTTCATGCGGTGGCGAACCAATTTCAGCGCAGGTTACTGCATCCGATAATTGCGACTCAGAGGTTGCTGTTGTGCTTACAGAAGAATCAGTTCCCGGCAACTGCGGAAGCGTTGTTACATACACGTGGACAGCCACCGACAATTGCGGTAATACTTCTACTGAGCAACGAACTTATTCATTAACCGATAACGTCGGACCTGAATTCGCGAACGCAATCGATACCGTGTTTGCGTCTTGCGGTGATGACTTGACAACGCTTGAAATTACTGCTCCGGAAGTTACGGATGCGTGCTCGCAAGTAACTTCATTGACGTTTACGGAGGAGGAAGTTCCAGCGGCTTGCGGATCGGTCGTAGTAAGAAACTATATCGCAACGGATGGTTGCGGTAATACGTCCTCAGCACAGCAAATTATTATTCTCGAAGACACAACTCCACCAGTATTCATCTCAGCACCCGAGAATGTTGTGTCGGCTTGCGGTGCTTTGAGCAATGATGGCCCACTTCCAGTGGTTGAGGACGATTGCTCAACGGTTACCATTACTTTCGAAGACGAGGCAACGACCAACCAAGATTGTTCAGGTAGCTTGGTGCGTCATTGGATAGCGACCGATGCTTGTGGAAATACAGCAACGTTCGATCAAGAAATTTCTTATGTCGACAACACGGCTCCTGTAATTGTTTCCTTCCCCGAGGATATTACTGCCGGCTGTGATCAGGTTCCTGTAGCAGATGCTACTGCAATCGTATTTGAAGATAATTGTAGCCAGGCAACTGCATCTGTTGAAGATGTGCTTGTTCCCGGCAGCTGCCCGGGTGGTTATAACATCGAACGTATTTTCACGGTAACCGATGCTTGTGGAAACAGTGTTTCTGCAACCCAGACTATTTATGTTGTGGATGAGGTTTCTCCTACTTTGATAGGTGTTCCGGCTGATACTATCATTTTCTGCGGAGAGGATTTACCTGTAGCCCAAACGGTAGCAACCGATAATTGCTCAGGACCTGATGAGATTATGCTATCGGTAGATGAGCAAATGGTTCCTTCTTCATGCGGAAGTGTTATTCTGCGCGTTTACATGGCTTCTGATGCGTGTGGTAATACCACTAGCATCGTTCAACAGATTACGTTAATCGACAACGTTGCTCCGATTTTCATCTCTGTTCCTGCTTCTGCTACCATTACCTGTGGCGATGACTCTTCATTGGAGGAAGCCATAGCTATTGATGGATGCTCTGAAGTTACCATTACAGAGGAGCAATTCACGACTAGTGATTGTGGAGGTAGCTTCATTCGCGTGTTCACGGCCACTGATGGTTGCGGAAATTGGTCTACAGCAGAACAAGTGGTAACAGTAATCGATGATACCGCTCCAAGTTTTGAAGGGGTGGCTCAAACAGTTGTTTTGAATTGCAGCGATGCGGTTCCTGCTGCTGATGTGGTTGCAACCGATGCTTGTGGAACTGTTGAGATGACTCATACCGATGAGCAGCAGACTTTTGGTTGTGGATTCCAGGTTATGCGAACCTACACCGCTACAGATGCTTGCGGAAACAGCGCGACCTTCGTTCAAATTATTCAGTTTGTAGATAATGAAGGTCCGGTGTTCTTTAATACACCGGAAGATCTCGTGCTTTCTTGCGGCGATGAGTTGCCTGCGGCGACCTTGCCACAGGTTTCCGATGCTTGCTCAGAACCGGCAGAGGTTACTTATACGGAAGCAACAGAGCCAGGCTTTTGCCCAGGTTCTTATTCTGTAACCAGAACATTTACTGCAACCGATTTGTGTGGAAATACGTCGACATACGTTCAAACGATTTTCTTCAACGATGAGGAACCGCCTGTATTTAATGAGTTTGCTGCTGTTGTAGAGCTTACATGCGAAGAGGCACAATTACTCACAGTAGGTGCTACCGATAATTGTGGAAACGCAACTGTTACCTATGTGGACAGTTTCAATGGAAATGCTTGTGGAACTCGCACGCGCGTTTACACCGCCATTGATGATTGTGGTAATATTGCTTCTGCTGAACAAACGATGATTGTAAGCGATCCTATAGCGCCGGTTTTTGTTTCGTTCCCTCAAAGCGCAAGTGTTTCTTGTGATGAAGTGATGCCGGCAGAGGATTCGTTTATTGAGTACGTTGAAAACTGCTCGGAAGTTCAAGTGTCTTGGTCTGAAGAAGTGATAGCCGGTGATTGTCCAAATAGCTACACCAGCATTCGCACATGCACCTTAACGGATGCCTGTGGCAATGAAACAACAGCTTCTTACACACTAAATATTTCCGACACTCAGGGACCTCAAATTGAAGGTGTGCCCGCCGACTTGGTATTGGATTGTGGGGATGCAATTCCTGCTGCTGATGTGTTTGTAATTGATAATTGCACTGCGCAGCCGGTATTCACCTTGTCAGAAACCATGGAGTCTATTGGATGTACCATGGTTCTTACACGTCGTTGGACAGCGGAAGATGAGTGTGGAAACGTAACACAAGAGGTTCAGATAGTAACTTACATCGATGAGACAGCACCTGTGTTAAGTCAGTATCCTGAAACGATCGTATTGGTTTGCGGTGATGCGTTGCCTGAGGTTCCGGAGGTTACGGCGGAGGATAATTGCTCAGGAGCAGTGGAAGTAACTTACACTGAGATGGGTGATGCCAGTAGTTTCTGTCCAATCTATGAGCGCATTTGGTGCGCAGTGGACTGCAGCGGAAATGAAACCTGCCATACGCAGTTGATTGTGTTTGAGCAGCCACAAGGCGCCATAATGATGGATCAGCCTGAAATGCGAACTTGGCAAACTTCATTGGATCGATTGGCGGTTGAATTTACCGCAAGTGAAGAAGGTCGCTGGGGTATTGATGCGTTCGATATGAATGGTCGCCGCATTGAGAATCTCTTCGCAGGTGATTTGACCGCAGGTGAATCACGTCGTATTGATGTCGACGCTGATGCATTTGTAAGTGGTATCTATATCATTCAGTTTAGCAATGGTGAGCGCACGATAACTCAGCGCTTGCCGATAGTACGATAAACTTGTAGTAGTTCATTTTGATAACAAACGGGCCCATCCTAACAGGTGGGCCTTTTGTTTTTTGCGACTCTTCCGCCTGAGCTGCCCTCCTTATCTTCGCGCTTATGGAACGCATTACCTTGTTTGCCGATGTCATTGTGCCACAGGCATTGCCCGTTCCATTAACGTACCGAGTTCCGTATGAATGGAACAATGATGTTGTAGTTGGACAGCGTGTGGTCGTTCCGCTGGGAAAGTCAAAGCTAATTACCGGAGTCATTCGCAGACTTCATGAACAAGGTCCAACCAACTATCAGGCGAAATACATCGATGCATTGTTGGATGAGCATCCATTGGTAAGGCCGCTTCAACTCGCTCTCTGGGAATGGATGGCAACCTATTATTGTTGCACGCTCGGAGATGTTATGAATGCTGCCATCCCTTCCGGATTGAAGCTTTCGAGCGAAACGCGTTTCGTATTGGTATGTGAAGAGGATGAGAGTCATTTGACCGAAAAGGAACAACTGGTAATTCGCTCCCTTCGCTCGCGCGGAAGCATGACCATGGATGATGTAACAGAGGTGTTGGGCATAAAGCAAGTTCAGCCTATTGTGAAGCGCTTGATTGAATCGAGTTGGATAAAGAGCGAAGAGGAAATCAAGGAAAAGTTTAAACCTAAAACTGCCGATTTCATTAAGCTGAATCCGGAGTATTCGGATGATGCCAAGCTGCAGGCGTTATTTTTAGAACTCGAGACACGGCGTGCACAGAAACAATCAGAGGCGCTTATGCTCTTTTTGCAGCTAACGCATTGGGATAGCACACGCAAACAGGAAATAGAACGTAGTAAATTACAAAAGCAGGGAGCCACGCCCGCTGTGGTGGCAGCATTGATTGATAAGGGTGTTTTCGCTTGCGAAACCCGCGAAGTGGGCAGGCTGTCGGCGGGCCTGATTCATACTTCCCCAACGCGCGAACTGTCGCCTGCACAGTTGAATGCTAAGAACGAAGTAGAGGCTTGCTGGAAGGAAAAAGAGGTTGTATTGCTGCACGGTGTAACCTCTAGTGGAAAGACCGAAGTGTATGCCACACTCATTGAGGAAACCCTTGCAAAGGGAAAGCAAGTGTTGTTTCTCTTGCCGGAAATTGCTCTTACAACACAGATAATACAACGCTTGCGGAAATTTTTCGGGAAGCGTGTAGGCGTATATCACAGTGGTTATAGTGACAATGAGCGCACGGAAGTTTGGAATAAGGTATTAAGTGATATTCCGGGTGAATGCGATGTTGTGCTGGGTGCACGAAGCGCTCTCTTTTTACCCTTTAATCGGTTGGGTTTGGTTATCGTGGATGAAGAACATGAGCAGAGCTTCAAACAACACGATCCATCGCCTAGATACCATGGTCGTGATGCCGCTTTGTGGCTTGCTGCCAAATGCGGTGCGAAGGTGTTGCTCGGGTCGGCTACGCCTGCTATCGAAACATATTGGAACGCCGTAAATGGAAGATACGGTTTGGTTGAATTGAACGAACGATTTGGCGGAATGCAATTGCCGGAAGTTGTATTGTGCGATGTGCGCAAGGAAATCAAGGCGAAGACGATGCACAATCATTTCACGGAGCAATTGATTACCGAAATGCAGCGAGTGCTCGAAGCAGGGGAGCAAATTATTCTGTTCCAAAACCGTCGCGGATATTCACCTTTATGGGAATGCGAGAGTTGCGGTTGGGTACCTATGTGCACGCGGTGCGATGTCAGTTTGACCTATCACAAGTTTTCGCACCAGCTGCGCTGCCATTATTGCGGCTACACAACTCCGCCGGTTCCCGCATGCCATGCGTGCGGAACGGTTGATATGAAGATGCTCGGTTTCGGCACCGAGAAAATCGAAGAGGATTTGCAAGTCCATTTTCCGGATGTGCGCGTGCAGCGCATGGATCTCGATACCACGCGAAGCAAGTCGAGCTATCAAAAAATTATCAGTGATTTTGAATCGGGCCATACGCGCATTCTCGTGGGAACACAAATGGTGACCAAAGGCCTTGATTTCGATAACGTTTCGCTTGTCGGAATTTTGAGTGCCGATAAGATGATGAATTACCCGGATTTCAGGGCGTTGGAGCGAAGCTTTCAGATTATGATGCAAGTTGCAGGTAGGGCAGGCCGTAAGCACAAGCGTGGACGTGTTCTTGTTCAAACCTACAATCCGGAACATTGGCTGCTCGATTTAATAACCAAGGGTGATTACAGGTCTTTTTACGAACGCGAGGTGCAGGAGCGTTATCAGTTTGTTTACCCGCCATTCGTTCGGTTGATGCGAATCACCCTGAAGCATAAGGAGGACGCCGTGGTGCAGCGTGCTGCGCAAGAAATCGCACGCATTATTGCGCCGATGCTCAAGGATAGGGTGCTTGGACCTGAACGACCGTATATACCTCGCATCAACAATTATTTTCTGCAACAGTTTTTAGTTCGCTTCGACAAGAGAAAGGAAAGTGAAGCCATGAAGGCGACCCTCATTCAAATGATTCGCCTGCGACTTGCTGAAGCGGATTTTAAGCAGGTACGATTGAGTGTGGATGTTGATCCAATCTAAGTTGAGAGAAATAAAAAAGGGCGCATCAACATGCGCCCTTTTAGCTTCGTTTAATATCGTTAGGAGAGTGTGCCAACCATGTTTGCAGGTACTACCCATTGATCGTAATCCTCTGCTGTAACGTGACCAAGGCGCACAGCCTCTTCTTTCAGCGTTGTACCGTTCTTATGTGCAGCCTTCGCAATTTCTGCCGCTTTGTAATATCCAATCTTGGTGTTGAGCGCTGTGACCAACATCAATGATTGATCTACCAATTGTTGAATACGCTCGTGGTTGGGCTCAATGCCCGCCGCGCAATGCTCGTTGAACGATACGCATGCGTCGCCAAGCAACTCTGCACTCTGCAAGAAGTTGTAGGCCATCATCGGCTTGAATACATTCAACTCATAATGACCTTGCGTTCCACCTACTGTAATTGCCACATCATTTCCCATCACTTGTGCACACACCATCGTAAGTGCTTCGCATTGTGTTGGGTTTACTTTACCGGGCATGATGCTGCTGCCGGGTTCATTTTCAGGAATGAAAATTTCACCGATGCCGCTGCGTGGGCCGCTAGCCATCATACGAATGTCGTTGGCGATTTTGTTGAGCGATAAAGCCAGTTGCTTCAGGGCGCCATGGCTTTCTACAATACCATCGTGCGCAGCAAGCGCTTCGAATTTGTTGGGAGCACTCGTGAAGGGAAGTCCGCTGAACTCAGCGATTTTCTTGGCCACCAATTCGGAATATCCTTTCGGTGCGTTCAGTCCTGTTCCTACTGCGGTTCCGCCCAATGCAAGTTCACCGAGGTGAGAAAGTGTATTGTTGAGGGCACGCAATCCGTGATCGAGTTGAGCAACATATCCGCTTAATTCCTGACCCAAGGTTACTGGTGTTGCATCCATCAAGTGGGTGCGTCCAATCTTCACCACATTCATGAATTCCTTGCTCTTGGCATGAAGTGTATTGCGAAGCAGAGTAACGCCCGGTATGGTCTTTTTCACCACCGACTCATAGGCCGCAACGTGCATAGCTGTTGGGTATGTATCGTTTGATGATTGCGACTTGTTCACGTCGTCGTTGGCACCGAGCAGCATTTCTGTATCGCCCAGTGAACCGCCGTTCAATACGTGAGCGCGATTGGCAATCACCTCATTCACGTTCATGTTGCTTTGCGTTCCGCTTCCTGTTTGCCAAATAACCAAAGGGAATTGGTCGTTGAGCTTGCCTTCGAGAATCTCGTCGCACACAGCGCTGATGGCGTCACGTTTTTCTGAGGGTAAAACACCAAGCTCACAGTTGGTGTGTGCTGCAGCTTTTTTCAAAATAGCGAATGCACGGATGATTTCTTTTGGCATCGATGCTTCCGGTCCGATTTTGAAATTGTTGCGAGAGCGCTCGGTTTGTGCTCCCCAGTATACATGAGCGGGAACCTTCACCTCGCCCATGGTGTCTTTTTCAATTCTGTATTCCATTTGTTGCGTAATTCTAAGTGTTCTAAATTGTTTCTGCGGCCTTTCCTTTTTGCATGAGGTAGCCCTTTAAAAAGTCTTCGATGTATCCATCCATCACAGCATCAACATCCGAAGTTTCAACACCGGTGCGAACGTCTTTTACAAGCTTGTAAGGCTGCATTACATAGTTGCGAATTTGCGAGCCCCATTCGATTTTCTTCTTGGTGGCTTCAATTTCACTGCGTGCAGCGTTGCGTTTTTCGAGCTCCATTTCATACAACTGCGATTTGAGCAACTGCATGGCTTTTTCCTTGTTCTGAAGCTGAGAGCGCGTTTCCGTGTTGTCGATGATGATGCCCGTTGGAGCGTGTCGCAAACGAACGCCGGTTTCTACTTTGTTTACGTTCTGTCCACCTGCACCGCCGCTTCGGAACGTGTCCCAGGTAATGTCAGACGGATTGATTGCGATTTCAATGGAGTCGTCGACCAGCGGATATACGTACACACTCACAAAAGACGTGTGGCGTCGCGCGTTGGAGTCGAACGGTGAAATACGAACCAGTCGATGCACGCCGTTTTCGCCTTTGAGCATACCAAACGCAAATTCGCCGTCGATTTCGAGTGTGCATTGTTTTACACCGGCTACATCGCCTTCCTGTAGGTCGAGTTCCTTAACGGTGTGTCCGTTTTTCTGAGCCCACATCACATACATACGCATGAGCATTCCTGCCCAGTCGCAGCTTTCGGTGCCTCCTGCGCCTGCCGTAATTTGAAGTACGGCGTTCAGTCCGTCTTCTTCAGAGCTGAGCATGTTTTTGAACTCAAGGTCTTCCACACGGTCGCTTGCCAACTTGAATTGAGCTTCTAATTCCTCTTCCGTTGCAGCCTGCTCTTTGAAAAAGTCGTACAGAACCAATAGGTCCTCAACAGCATCTGAGCACAGCTTGTAGGCATCGGTCCAGATTTTTTTGTTACGAATTTGACGCATGACCAGTTCGGCCTTTTTAGCGTCGTTCCAGAAGTCGGGGTCTTGGGTGAGCTTTTCGTCTTCCTTTATCTGAAGTAGTTTTACTTCAACGTCAAAGGTACCTCCCGAGCGCGGTCACGCGCTCCTTCAGCTCACCGATAGCATCGCTTGTAATTGCCATAATGATTAATCACTGAATTTGAATAATGCGGCCGCGAAGGTAGTTATCTTTGACACTCGCGTAATCATCCTTCGAAACCTTATCCATTATGGAAGACGTTTTTCAGCAAAACTCAGACTCAAACTCGCCTCGATCGGTCGAGTCTATTCTCTCAGAAGGCTATTCTGTGAACGGAACAAACTTCATTCGTACCGGTGCGAAACGTTTTGGTGATGAGTTCGGAATTTATGTGGCATTTACGCTCGTCTACATTGCACTTTCTATGGCCATCAGCGCGTTGCCTGTGGTCGGTGATGTTTCCGGTATATTGGTAGGGCCGCCCCTCGTTGCGGGTTTTGCCTTCTACATGCGATTGCAATCGCGCAACGATTACCGTGAGTTTTCGAGTTTTTTCGGTGGATTCAAGGCTCCTTTTTGGCCATCGCTGGTTTCGCAAGGTATCAGCGTCACGCTTGCTATGGCAGTGGTGGTGGCTATTCTTGTTCTGCCGTTCTATTACGAGCCTATCCAGGCTTTTGTAACTGCTATTCAGAAAATCGAGACCATGCCACAGGAGGAAGCGGGTGAGTATATGCTGACTTTGTTCACCCCAGCTATTATTCAAGTGGGTTTGATTGCTGCTGTTGCTGCGTTGGCTGTTATGACCTTTTTCAGTTTGGCGCCTTATTTCATCGTCTATCGTGGATATACGGCTTTTCAAGCTATTGGCGCAAGTTTCCGAATTGTTGCGAAAAAGTATCCCTCTTTTTTAGCCTTCAACCTTTTGTTGTGGATCATTCTGATAGCAGGTTTCT
>JBKCGW010000267.1:0-12040 GCA_046303175.1 Flavobacteriales bacterium | reverse complement strand
AGAACTAAAGCTCAGTGTAATGCTGTTGGTCGTTGAGCTACCCGTTGCTCCCGTTGGCAACGTCCATTGATACGACGTCGCACCTGCAACGGCAGGGGTTGTAAAGACATTGCCCGTTGAGTTACGGCAAACTCCATAAGGACCATTGATGGCTGTGGGGGCGGCCTGTGTTTGACCGTTGTTACCTACTGCAGCAGAAGCAGTAGCCTGGCATCCACCCGCATCTGTAACTGTTACGCTATAACTTCCTGTTGCAACATTAGAAAGATCTTCGGTGGTGATTCCATTGCTCCATAAGAAGCTGTAAGGAGCTACTCCACCTGAAACGGTGAGATTCACCGCACCATCCGTTACACCCGAGCATGTTACGTTGGTAGTAACTACACTGGCTGTCATTGAACAACACCCCTCGTTCACACTACCGTCGCAGTCGTCGTCGGCGCTGGTTGCACATGACTCGCTAGCGCCCGGATTGATAGCGTTGTTACCATCGTTACAGTCCGAACTGTTGCTCACATAACCCGCAGGTTGGGTGCAAGCCACTGTTGTTGATGACGCGTTTCCATAACCGTCGCCATCGGCGTCAGCATAGAAGGTGTTGCTTCCATTTTCATCAATCTGTCCGTCGCAATCGTCATCGGCTGTATTGCATATTTCAGTGGCTGCAGGATTGATAGCATTGTTAGCATCATTACAGTCCGTGCTGTTACTTACGTAGCCTGCTGGTTGGGTGCAAGCCACGGTGCTCGATGCAGCATTTCCATAACCATCGCCATCGGCATCGGCGTAGAACGTGCTACCTACTCCTTCGTTGATTTGTCCATCGCAGTCGTCATCGGCAGTATTGCAGATTTCAGTGGCTGCAGGATTGATAGCATTGTTAGCGTCATTACAGTCCGTGCTGTTGCTCACATAACCAGCAGGTTGTGTGCAAGCCACCGTAGTTGATGCTGCGTTACCATAGCCATCACCATCGGCATCAGCGTAAAAGGTTGTTGAAGTAGTCACTGAAACCGTAATGGCGTTCGATGTTGCTGAACCACCCGTGCTGTTAACACCAAATCTCATGTTCGGACGATTAGACGACGTTGTGCCTGTTGCCTGTGTGCAAGCTGCGGCACCTGTGGCCCCATCAGCCTGGTAATAAGTTACAGCTGCGAATCCCGGATTGGTATATCGAGTCTGATAAGCTTGGTTACCAATCACCTGATTAGAGAAGCATGATTCTACCACAATATTGCTTGTACCATTCCAAGTGAATGGTGCAGTCAACGTATGAGTGTTGATGCTGTTCAAGGTTGGAGTGTAATTAACGGGACCAAAAACGGTGGTTGCACCTGTTTGGAAAGTTGTAGTTGCAGTTGTAGCCGTAACGTTGCCCATTTTTATGGTGAAACCGTTTAGAGTAAGCGGGTCACCGGTTGCATTTGCAACATCAAATCCAATAGATCCAATGGAGCTACCGGCCGAGAGGCCAAGCGCCGTGAGTTCTGTTGCACGGATAATATACTGTTGGCGACCATTGCCATAATAAGTTGCATAAGCAGCACCAGCTCCGCTTGTCAGCGAATTCAACGTTGTTCCGGTTCCAAGGTTGAAGAATGTTGGACAGCTTCCCGCGGTTGTTACCTGACAAGTTACCACCTGACCATTGGTTAGAGAACTGCTGCTGTAGGTATTGCTGTTAGAACCCACATTTACTCCGTTCACTTTCCATTGGTAACTAGGCGAAGAACCTCCTCCAACAGTAGCCGTAAAGGTCACAGGTGTGCCTGCACAAATGCTTCCCGACACGCTGGATGCAATGCTAACTGTTGGGGTTGATGAGGTCGTTATTGAAATTGTAATCGTGTTTGAAGTTGCAGTGGTTGCAGTAGGACACTGTGCATTGGAAGTCATGATGCAACGCACTACGGCACCGTTGGTTAACGTCGAAGAAGTAAAGACGTTACTATTGGTTCCCACGTTCGCACCGTTCACCTGCCATTGGTAGGATGGCGTTGTTCCACCGTTGGTAGGAGTAGCAGTAAACGTCACCGCAACGCCGGGGCAAGTCGGATTCGTACCGGCTGTTTGTGCAATCGAAACAGACGGGGTGACGGCTGGCGCAACGGAGATAGTAATTGAATTGGATGTGGCAGGATTAGCCGTTACTCCGGCTAGGTTAGATGTCATGACACATGAAACCACTTGACCTGCGGTAAGCGATGATGTGGTGTATGTAGAACTATTTGTGCCCACATTTACACCATCTACCTTCCACTGAAAGGCAGGAGCTGTTCCCCCGTTATAAGTGGTAGCTGTGAACGTCATGCTAGCACCTGCGCAAGTCGGATTAGACCCTGAAGTCACGTTAATTGTGACTTGAGCATCGGTAGTGCAACCATCAATCGTATAGGAAAAAATTCGTGTGCGTGCAGCACTTCCACCGCTCGCACCGCCCATATATTCACTGGTACTCCAAAAGGTAAATCCATCCGGATCAAGGCAGGTGTGGGCATAGTCTCCATTGCGGTTGGTACCCGTTTGGTAACCTGTACCTGCAACTACCATAACTTCTGTAATAGGCATAGTACCAAGCGGATCGCATTCACGACGACCTGTATAATATAGACCCGGGAATATAGAAGTTGCATCCGACTTCATGTAGCTAAGTCCGATTGAACCGTTGTTGTCCATACAGATAGCTCCCATCCAACGTGTGGCAGCATCAGGGGTGTAAATTCCCTCTTGGTACATGCTCCAAGCGCCCGTAGTCTTGTTCTGACGCAATTCACACCACTTAATACTGCGTTGTGATGCACTAATATTTACGGCCCAGTTCAGTACCACAGAATTGTAAGTAGGCCATGTTTTCCATTGTGCGCGATACATGATAACACCACCGATACCATCCAACTTCTGAGTTGTACCCGGTTGAACACAATCATTCCAGCTGGCATTGTAAGAGGCGTCGAAGGCCGCTGCAGGCACATCAGGAGTAGCTGTAATCGTTGCTGTAGGTGTTGTTGGAGTCCAGTTAACCGTCATATTGTAAATTTTCACCGCATCGATGTTAGTTCCTCCCCAAGCATTGTCGCTGTAAGAGAAAATCGGACAAGGAGTTCCCGCAGGAGGCAATACTCCATCAGCAGCGCATCCCGGTACCGGACAGAAAAATCCGCCGCCTGTCGGAGGAGTGAAATTCACAATCACCGAACGCGCACCGGCAGTTCCTGCTAACATCGCTGTGCGCTCAAATGCAAAAACCTTTTGAGTCGACTGGTTAGACGTCATATAATATCCATCGTGCCACACGCCGAACTTCAGGTAGTCCGGGAATTGGGGCGATGTAAATGTGTACGTGTAGTAAGATCCTGTTGGGTCGGGAGTAGTTGAAATCGCGATGTAAATATTGTTATTTCCCGAACCGAATTGAGCAAGGAACCAACGATCGGCGGCTTTATCGTACATCACAATCGGGTCACCGGCATTGGCAGTTGCCGGTGTCCACAGGTTGCCCAGTGTTGCTGTGAGTGTAACAGCTCCCGTTGCCTTATTGTATACCTTGAACGTTGTTGAGTTAATCATCTGAACGTAGTGATTAGGACCCACAGCGCCTGAAGGATCGTAAGGACGGAATCCACTGGCTGTTTGGCCTGCCCAATTGGCTCTCACTTGAGTTCCTTTGAGAACACCCATTCGGGATTGAACCGAAGCGGGATCATTGCCATAAGCAGGCCCATCTTTCTCCGCGCTAAACTCAAAAAACTGAGGCTTGCGAATTTTTCGGTCACCGGAAGTCTTTGGTTTAATAATCAACTCCTCCCTAACAGGATTTTCAGAGAAAATTTCACTGAGCGGACGAGTAACGCCAAACTGTGATGCTACTACAAAACTAGATTCTGTGCTTTCATCTACTTTCTGCGCCCAAGACGAGCAGCAGAATGCAATTAGAAAAAAAGACAATAAGTAGAACTTCTTCATACGTTCGTTGAATTAATAAAATAAAATTTGTCGGTAAGGTGAGCAGTGGAATTTCAAAGATAAGAAACCAAATTGATATACATTAATTTTTTTTACCACCCAAGCTGCGATTACTAGGTTTGCGATATGAAGAATAGAATTATTTTCCTTTTCGCCACTTTCATTTTGACCGCTCAAGTCATTGCTCAGACGCCGATGGATCGGCGCGTTGATTTCATTGACAAGGTTGCCCAAAAAGGTCTGGAAACATTGGGGGTACCCGGTATGGCAATCGCTGTTATCGAAGGCGACAATACGTTGCTTTCAAAAGGATACGGTGTTCGAAGTATGGCAACAGGTGAAGCAGTAACCGACAGCACTCTTTTCGCGATCGCAAGTAACAGCAAGGCTTTTACCGCAGCCGCTTTGGCAATACTCGTAGACCGTGGTTCGATAAAGTGGGACGACAAAGTGCGCAAGTACCTCCCCTATTTCACCCTTTACTCGCCTTATGTAAGCGAAGAGTTCACCGTTCGTGATTTGCTTTGTCATCGGAGTGGGCTCGACACTTTCAGCGGCGATCTCATTTGGTATGGAAGTGAACATTCCCGCGAACAGGTTATTCGGAGAGCAAGGTTCCTGGAACCAAGTTTCGGATTCAGGGAGCAGTATGGTTACTCCAATATTATGTATCTCGCGGCAGGAGAAGTCGTAGCCAAAGTGAGCGGAATGAGTTGGGAAGAATTCGTAAAGACCAATATTCTATTGCCTTTGGGCATGCAAACAACCAACAGCAGTGTGGCCTCCTACATTCATTCTTCGGGTAGGGTTAGTTCTGAAGATTGGGACAATATAGCATCACCACACAACGAGGTAAAAGGCCAATGTATACCCATTGAATACATCAATTGGGACAACATAGGGCCGGCAGGAAGTATAAACTCCTCGGTGGCAGAGCTAACAAACTGGATGCGTTTGCAATTGGGTAAAGGGAGTTACAGGGGACGCGAATATTGGAAGGAACAACGTGCTTGGGAAATGTGGGAAAACAACATGCCCAAGCCCGTGAGCAAATGGCAGCGCGAGCAAATGCCGAGTAGGCATTTCAATGGATATGGCCTTGGCTGGGAACTGATGGAGTACCGCGGCTGTAAAATTGTTAGTCATGGAGGCGGTTACGACGGAATGATCTCGAAAACCGTTCTCATTCCCGAAAAGAACCTCGGTTTCGTCATCTTGACCAACAGCAACAACTCGTTGCCAAGCTGCCTAACCTTTGAGATTCTGGATGGCCTCTTGATGGAAATAGATAAGAAAGGCAAATTCAAAGGCGAGAAAAAGGACTGGGTTGGTATTTTCGAAAATTTCCGGAAACAGGACGAGGAAGCTGCCCGAAAGGCAGAGGAGGACCGATTAAATGCACGAGTAAAATCCGCAGAGATGTCTCTTGCTTTGGCGAGCTACTGCGGAATCTATACCAGTGAGATGTATGGTGACGTATTGGTTACATTGGACGACAATCCGCTTACCCCATATGGCGGATTAAAAATCAACTTTGCACCTACTCCCCTTTTCAAGGGGCAGCTCACCCATTGGCATTATGACACTTTCGAATTGACCTGGAGCACACAGATGATGCTACCGAAAGGCACAGCGACTTTCGTATTGAATGAAGATGGAAAACCAATTGAACTCAAAGTAGTTGTGGATAATCCCGATTTCGATTTCACTGAACTGAAGCTGATACGTAAGCCCTAGTGCTTCAGCCTGAAACCCAATCTTTCGAGGAGATTCTTGTAGAATTTCCAGAAACATTTGCAATTGTGCAAAGGCGAACTATATTTGCGCCCCGTTTGAAACCCCTGTACCGGGCTATCAAGCAACGATGTCACCGTAGCTCAACTGGATAGAGCACTTGACTACGGATCAAGAGGTTTGGGGTTCGACTCCCTACGGTGACACAGATAAGCTCCCGATTACTCGGGAGTTTTTTTTTGCCCTGTCATTCTTTTACATAATTCCATCCGTGGTATATTGCCCGTCAATTCTGCTCAGCACTATGAAGTCTAACATTCTATTTTGCTCGCTAGCCATACTCCTCTTGTTGGGGTGCAGTAAATTCGAGCCTTCGTACGATGAAATCAATAGCATTCAATCTGAATGGCTGCTGCCCATTGCTAAAACCTCGATTGGATTCAAAGACATCAACGAAATTTCGAATTTGGAATTCGACGTTAATGTAGCCGCTTCTGAATTAGGTTTTGTATCCAATACACCTATTGACATTCCTAACTTTCAAGTTAATTTGCTGGGGCCCTACATACAACAGCTACCCCCTATTATGAAGTCAATTCAATATGACAGTCTGTTTTTTACCGTTGAATTAATCAATGGCTTTCCAATCACCCTGGGCGCAGGAACAACCATTTCATATCGAAATGCTCCCAATCTAAGCGACGAGAATTTATTGTTTGAATGGGTAATTAGTGAACCTACACCACCCGGTGGCGCTATCAATTTTTCGGCGGTAAGCAGCTCAAATTATTTCAATGAAAGCGTTTACATATATATTGAAAACTTTCAAAGCCCGGGCGGTAATGATATCGTATTTAACGATCTTACTTTGTCTCTCTCCACGGAATTCGAAGTCATTGATTTGAATTATGTTGATCTATATACCGGCAATCAAATTCTTTCGATTGATACCTTATCTATAAGCATAGAAGAACCCGGCGACACATTTGGCGTTGCAACCGGCGGAACAGCAACTATTTATTTCGACAATCTTCTCCCTGCACATCAACGTTTTCAGGCCTATTTCCTTGACGACGGAATTATTATAGACTCCCTTTTCTCTGCACCGGGAACTATCAACGGGTGCGGTGTAGATGCCAATGGTGTTCCCGGAGAAATACAATCCACGAAAGCCATAGCCCCTCTTTCATGGGCAAAATGGACAAAACTGGCTAAAAGCGACAATCTGGTAATCCATCATTACTTGAATACGAATAACTATCCCGGTCAATATATACGTGCAAACAAAAATTGCAAGTTAGATCTACAACTCGTAGTGGATGTATTACTCAATGTAAATATTGGAGAACTATGAAGAACCGAATACTGCTGCACGTTGCATTGTTGTTCAATCTGCATGGAATTGCTCAAATAAACTTCAACGAAATCAACAACCTGCAAACCAGCAATGCAGCATCTAAATACCTGCCATCCTTGATGGGGAGAGACTCATATGTTCTCGACGCTAACTTATTCAACGCCTATGCTACAGCAGGCAATAGCTTTATCTCGCTCTACGACATCAATCACATTGGAGATAGTTTGGGAGTTAACGAATACTATTTTGATCGACTGCTGGAGAAATCAAGGAAAAAGAATACCATATTCGCTGGAACTGACTTGGATTTAATCAACACTACGTTTCATATCCGGCGTGAAGACGAATCCACCTTAACTCTCGGTTTTGGTATTCGGCAAAGAAATGAGTTTCAGTTTACGTTTGACAAGAATTTACTGGCGCTTCTTTATAAGGGGAATGCGCCATTCGCAGGTCAAAGCATAAGTCTGTTGCCTAACATCAATTACCTATCCTTGCTCGATTACCACGTAAGCGGAGCCTATACCTTTAAAAATTTAGATTTTGGTGGACGCAAGTTGAAAGCCGCAACAACACTCCATCGGTATGTAGGCATCTCTAATATTCAGACACGACGTTCCAACATATCCTTCTTCACCAACGAAGACGGCCGATATATTGATGTTACTGCCGACCTGGATGTACACGTGGCCCCGGGGGTTGATTCCGCCTATCTGAGCGACACCGAATTCAATGAAAACACTATTCGTAAGTTCATTCTTAAAGGACATGGCTCCGGTTGGGGAATCGATTTGGGTGTGTCGACGGATCTGACCGAACAAATTGATCTGCATGCATCGCTTATCGATTTTGGTTTTATTCGTTTCGATGATTCCAGTCTCAATTATACACGTTCGTCCACCATTCGCTATGACGGAGTGAATATAGATGGCATTATAGACCCTACAGTCACAAGTAATTTCGAGGGCGATTCTCTTATCAATTTTTTGAAGCTTGCCGAATCACGGGAAGGATATACGATAACAATGCCTACCAAATTTCTTGTTTGTGCAGAATGGCACTCTCCGCGCAAAAACGCGGAACGAATTCCATACTCCACCCATAGCACGTTTGTAACCTACGTGCAAGGCTTGAGTAATTATCTCAGTGCGTCTGCCTATCCGTGCCTCAATATCGGATATACATTTTCAGCAGGCAATATTTTCAGCACAGGCTTCAATACAACGATAGGAGGCATGTACGGAGGTATACAAGCGGGCGGATTTTTCTCGTTGCGATTGAGATTAGTGAAGGTTTCGGTAGGATCAAACAACTTGCTCGCAGCAATTTCTGAAAGATCAGCCAGAGCTTCTGATGGATTTTTGAGCTGTTCCATTCTATTTTAAGGATGGTCATTACAGCGTCATGGGAAGCCTGTTATGAAAGAAACACAAATTGGCTATCTTTGCAGCAGCACTTACCTTCAACTAAAACAACAAATTCATTTAATTAATTAACTCAATTAACATGGCTATTAATTTAGACAAGGCTCCTACTTCAGGGGGATCTTCCAATCAAACCAAAACTATAGTTATCACCGCAGTTGCTGTAATTGTAGTTGCTTTAGCTGCCGGCAATTATTTGAAAAACAAGAAAAGCGATGCTCCTTCCGATCGTGACAATGATGGTATTGTTGATCAAGTAGACCGCTGCCCGGACGACAAGGGCACTCCCGATTTTTTCGGTTGCCCGGCGGTAGAAACAGCATCTGAAACACCCAACGCACCATCACCCTCCGCCGATACTCAACCCAACAATACTGTTCAGTCCGGCAGCGATGCTAATTCGTATTCATCTGACAAAAGCCAATCACAATCTGCAACCGTTGCAGAACAATCAACCAATAAAAAAGTAGACATTCGTCCTGCGGTGAGCAACGAACCGGCGGGGAAAGCTCAAACCGCGGAGTCTGTTGCTCCGGCACCTGTTGAAATCAAAAATGTGTCAGCGCGCCTGAAAACCAATTCCGGACAGAACACTATTAGCTGGAATGGGGATCTATCGAAGGCGAAGGATTTGCAGCTGAGTATAACAACAGCAAGCGGTTTGAATTTCAAAAAAGACGTTACCGGCATGAGCTCCTACACATTTAACCCCGGTAGCGGAGAATGGCAGGGCAAAAAATGCACTGTCACACTGAGCTCAGCTGATCCCAAGATTACAATCGACAACGCTAAACTTCCCAACACTTTCTTCAACTGTTCTGCCGAATAAGCCATGAAAAACTACAAAAGTCTACTCTTTCTAGGAGCCTTGCTCCTTATTGGACCGTTTGCCTTCAGCCAGCGCTCACTCACAATCATTATCAATGATTTGGATGCTACTACTTCCTCAGCTACACAATTTTTCGCCACTGTATTTTCAGAAAGCAAACCAAAGCTCGACCAGCTTGATGTAAAGATTCTTAAGGGAGGCAACATGAAGAGTGTCAACCGCATTGATTGGATGAGTCCCTCTGCAGATGAAATTTTGGTGGTGGAGGCCCAAACCATTTCATCGGTGGTAAAAAGAAGCGGCACCGCTGTTTGCCAGCCCATTAACGTTGACTGCGGATCAAGTGTTTGTGACAAAGTAAAGGAAGTCACCCAAGGAACTTCAGGAACATTTTGGAACGAACTCAAAGGAATGAGTTGCCCTGAAATTTTCTCGGATACCCGAAAAATCAATAACATCACAGGCAACATCTTTACTTCGGGGAATGCTGCCACGTTGGCACGCTTTATTACCGCACAGTTTGACAACAAAGAGAAGTATCTGAGTGTAGTCATTTACCTCGAAAACAAATCGGTGCTTTCCCGTTTTGCACTTTCGACAGACAAAACTTCGTACACCATTTCACCGGAAGAGAGTGTAACTGTTAATCTAAGCATTGCTCCTGATAACATAGGCCAGCCCGATGCTATAATCTGGACACCTGAACCGGCTCAAACAGGGTTCAATTCAGCTACTCTGCGTCCAATGTCTACAACAACCTACTCTGCGGTTGCCAAGCATAAATCAGGATGTAGCAGTGCACCATTGAATATTGAAGTGAATGTAAAATCGAAAGCCAAAACCGTTGTCCAAGAAGCTGAAGAGACTGTTGAGTTTGCGGACGAAGAACCTGCTCCCAAACCGGCAGCGACAGCCGCAGTGGCAACTGAGGTTGTGCGAGAGAGTGCCCCGGAACCTGCACCTGCAGCAAAATCTACCTATGTTGAAGACGCACCACCGGCTGCGGAAGAAGTTTGCAATTGTGAAACTAGTCCCAAAATGAAGGATGTTTTCGGAAAAGTAGACTGGTTGAAATACCATTCGATTAACAGTACCGAAGACGTTGTGGATGGCTTCAAGTTCTATTCACGCCAGAGCGGCGGTCGAATCTTCGATTTAATTACCACCAAGGTATGCGCTACCCGCTTTAAACTCAAAATCTACAATAAGGACGGTGAAGAGATTTGGCAGAAGACCTATAGCCTAGCTGACGTTACCAGCAGCAGTATACTTACCGACAGCAAAAAATTTAGTTTGGAAAACAACTTCGTTTTCAAAATGGACCTCACGCAATTGGATTCGGAGCAATGGCGCGGTGATAATTTTTTCCAGGTGCAAATTGATGCCATGGACGATGATTCAAATCGATGCGCTCCGTATCGCTCTCCTTACCTAGTGTTCACTAAATGCCCTGAATAATAACCACCATGCGCCTAACCTTCATAACCCTTTGGGTAGCGCTTTCATTTGGAGCTTACGCACAATTGGAAGTATCAGAATTACCACTTGAACCAACGAAAAACGATAGTTCCGTATTTCCGTTTCAGGAGAAATACAAGAACTTTCTTAATTCGAAAGCAACACCTACGATACTCTATTTCTGCCCAATACGGAATTACAGCAAAGAGGAATATTCTGAGAAAATAACAACGCTAAAGAATTCACCGTTTTTGAAAAACCTCAATCAGAAGGTGAATATGTACGTTTTCTATTTCAATGAAAACGATGTTAACGATAAAAGTGGCGTTCAAATCAAAAATGGTGAATGGGTAAACGAAAGCACGTGCTACTTTCTTCATTTCGACAAGGACCGGTTGCAACGACTCGCAGCCAATTTCCCAAGAGAATTTAAGATTGAAAACACGAGTGACGACGCATCCACTAAAGTGGTGCTATTCGATGCTAATCGATGTTTTCCGGATGTACCTACACGACTGGTTGCATATGCCCGGGCCATTCAAGAATGTGCACAACCGAACTACAGCGATGCTGAAGTGAACAAGTTTCAGGAGATCGAAATCAATCAGTTAAAAAACTCAACACAAGAACTGCAAAAGAAACTGGATGAAAACTCGAAAAAAGATGCCTCTCAAGAGGAGCAAATTTTTGAGTCGAAGGACAAGTTGAATAAAACGAACAATCGTATCGACTCCATGATGTCGAGCATGTCTGACGCCGAAATCTTATTGCAGGCTTATACCAGCATGAACACGGCTATTCACGAAAATGACATTCACGTGAACAGTACCTCTGGCTCTTCCTGGTTTTTAGGGGTTCGCAAACGGTTAATCAACAACTCAAACCAACCCGGACAACTGTGCTTAACCGCAGGAATTTCCTTCGGTACCCAGCGTGCAACTCTGACTCGAGACTCCATGCTTATCGAGGAAAATGCTGAAGACATGAATGGAATTGGCTACACTCACCGTGCTTACTACAGCGGTATTAAACAACACATACAGGAGAGTTTTATGGCCATTCCAGTGGGTTTACAGTACGCATATACTCCCCCATCGCTGCGCAAGCTTCGCATCATCGCAGAGGCCGGCATGCAAATGCTCTTTACACAGCAATTGCAAAGTGAAATTACAGAGGGTAGTGTTAGTACTGCGGGAGTTTACAGCGGCTTTGAACAGGAAATCAGAAACATCTCTGACTTGGGGTTTATTGACAATCAGAGAATAGAAACCA
>JBKCGW010000266.1:0-2687 GCA_046303175.1 Flavobacteriales bacterium | reverse complement strand
TTGGGGGTGTATTTGGGGTTGAAGATTTTTTTGAATGGGAAGCTTTGGGCGCCGAAGTTGATGAGCAGACCAACGGGGAAGTTGTAGGCGACTACGTAGTTCTTGGCTTGGGCCAGGTGCACATCTTCTAAGTTGACAACGGCTTTCAATTCTACAATTAACGTGTTCTCTACCACAAAATCGGCGCGTCGGGTGCCTACTGCAATGCCTTCATAGTAGAGGGTTTGCTCTACTTCACGACCATACGAAATCGCCGCCTTCTGAAACTCAATCGCCAAACAACGCTGATAAATGACTTCCTGAAAACCATTGCCCATGGCACTGTGCACTTTCATCGCACATCCATTGATTTTGTATGTCAATTCATCCAACGTCAT
Source organism: Flavobacteriales bacterium (assembly GCA_046303175.1). Lineage (GTDB taxonomy): Bacteria > Bacteroidota > Bacteroidia > Flavobacteriales_D > Sanyastnellaceae > JAIBBG01. The sequence goes on along the minus strand of JBKCGW010000266.1, from coordinate 2,310 downwards.
ATTCAAGTAGTTTTTAAATCCTGCTCATCCTCTCATCAAATAAATCAAGAACCCCCATCCTCCACACACACCCTAAAAATCCTGCTCATCCTCAAATCCCGCAAATCCTGATTCAGAATGGTGTTTCAATCCCCAACTCCTTACAATACCCCGCAATCACCGCATCCGTACTCTTCATCTCCATCTCGAGCTGCTTCAATGTTTGGCTCACGGCCTTGAGGTCGATGGCTTCTTCTTCTTCAAAAGTGTCTACATAGCGCGGTATGTTCAGGTTGTAGTCGTTCTCTGCAATCTCGGTGAGGGTGGCCACATGGGCATATTTGTCTTCGGCCGCGCGGGCTTTGTATGCGCCGATGATCTTGTTGATGTCTTCGGGGCGCAATACGTTTTGCGTTTTTACTTTTTCAAAATGCTGGCTGGCATCGATGAAGAGGACGTTGTCGGCATGCTCGCGCTTTTTCTTCAACACCAAAATACACGTGGGTATGCCGGTGCCGTAAAAGATGTTGGCCGGCAAACCAATCACGGCATCGAGGTAGTTGCGATCTTTAATCAAGTACTCGCGGATGTGGCCTTCGGCGCCGCCGCGAAACAACACACCGTGCGGCAACACACACGCCATGGTGCCGTTGTCGGCCAGCTGGTGTATCATGTGCTGCACAAAGGCAAAGTCGGCCGTGCCTTTGGGGGCAAGCCTGCCGTAGGTGGCATACCGGTCGTCGCTCATAAACAACGGGCTGGCGCTCCACTCGGCGCTAAACGGCGGGTTGGCTACGATGGCCTCAAAGCGCAAGTCGATGTGCTGCGGACGCTCGAGGGTGTCTTCGTTTTTGATGTCGAACTTCTTGTAGTGCACATCGTGCATGATCATGTTCATGCGGCACAAGTTGTAGGTGGTGGGGTTGCTCTCTTGTCCGTAAAACGCCGAAACTTCCTTCACCTCCTTGGCCACGCGCAACAACAACGAGCCCGAGCCGCAAGTGGGGTCGTATACCGATTTCAATTTCGTTTTGCCCACCGTAACCAGGCGCGCCAGCACAGCGCTTACCTGCTGCGGTGTATAAAACTCGCCGGCTTTCTTTCCGGCGCCGCTGGCAAACTTGCCAATGAGGTATTCGTAGGCATCGCCCAGCACATCGTTTTCGGTATTCTTTAAATCGAAATCAATTTCGTTGAGGTGGGCCAGCACTTTCACGATGAGCTCGTTCTTATCGTTTTCGGTTTTGCCGAGTTTGCTGCTGGTCAGGTCGAGGTCTTCGAAGAGGTTTCCAAAATCTTCTTCGCTTTCGGAGCACATGGTGCTTTGCTCAATGCTCGTGAGCACCTTGTTGAGGTCGTCGAGAATGAACTTGCTTTTGCCTTCGGCATTGCCGCGGCGCGCCATTTCGCCAAACAACTCGGATGGCTTCAGGAAGTAGCCGAGCTTGTCCAACGCCTCGTCTTTAATAGCGGCGAGGTATTCCTTTTTGTCTTTGTGCGTTTCTACCTGATCGTAGGTCATTTTGTCGGGCTTCAAAATGGCGTTGGCGTAGTCCTCCATTTTTTCGCTGAGGTACTTGTAGAAGATGAAGCCCAGGATATAGTCACGGAAATCATCGGCATCCATTTTACCGCGCAGGGTATTGGCGATGTTCCAAAGTTGTTGTTCGAGTTGTTGTTTTTCTTGCGACATGGTGTTGTAGTTGCGGGCTAAAGTTAGCTCAATTTATAAAAAGTGAACCATAGGATTCATGCACGCAGACTTTCCTCCGGCCCACCTCCTCCCCTCCTTTTGCTTGCCTTCAAACCCCATCGTCCCATGACTTCCAAGATTCACCACTCACCCTTCAACCTCGTGGTGCTTGCCGCGGGTTTGGGATTTTTCATCGATACGTTTGATATATTCTTATTCAATGTGTATCGCGTGGCGTCGTTGAAAGAGCTCGGGCTTCAGGGCGCAGAGCTCACACGGGCGGGCGAATATTTGTTGTCGATGCAGATGCTGGGGATGATGATTGGCGGTGTGCTCAGCGGTGTTATCGCCGACAAGAAAGGACGTGTCGCGGTGTTGTTTGGATCCATCGTATTGTATTCGGCAGCCAACATTCTCCATGCGTTTATTGCGGATGTCGATGCCTATGCGTGGGTACGTTTTCTCGCGGGTGTAGGACTCGCCGGCGAACTGGGCGCGGGCATCACACTCGTGGGTGAAAGCATGAGTATTGAAAAGCGGGGCTACGGAACTATACTCGTAGCGACACTCGGCGGACTCGGTGCTGTGACAGCCGGCCTGGTGGGCGACTTTCTGCCGTGGCGTGTAGCCTTTGGTTG
>JBKCGW010000265.1:0-1966 GCA_046303175.1 Flavobacteriales bacterium | reverse complement strand
CCCGAACATGGTCATTAAGTTCACAGATAACGGATTCAATGGTATAGCACCAAATTCACAGAACACTGCAACCAACGGTCGCTCTTCCGAAAACTTCGTTATTTGGAAGAACAACACAGGATCTGCAATTTCGGCGGGTACCGTAATTAAGATTGAAGGCGGTACTACCACCACTGGTCAGATTGTATCAGGCGCACTCACCGGTATCGCTAGCGGTGATCAGATTTTTGCCTATCAAGGAGCGGCCACAACGGGTGCTTTCCCGGATTATGCTGCTTCAGGCAGCGCATCAACAACCTTCAATGGCTCGTTGTTGTTCGGCTTGAATCTACAGGGAGGAAGCGGGTCAGCCACTTGGTTGACATCTCCGGCAACCGCCTCAGCAAACGCATCTTATTTACCTACTGAATTGGCTACAGCAAACGCAGCTATCACCCTTGGTGGTTCGGCTACGGGTTCTCAGTACACAGGTACTCGCAGTGCGTTGGGAACAATCGCAGCATATAAATCGTTAGCAAATAATCCGGCTAACTGGACCAACGCAACGAGTACGACGTTGGTTACTCTTAATACAACAGCATTCACCGTCAACCCTAACGTAGCAACTCAAGTTGCTATCACCAGCGTTAACGGCGGAATCGATGCGTCACAAAATCAAGCGTTTTCTGTCAACGTTGAAGTGCGCGATGCGAATGGTGCTCCGGCTGCAGTGGGTGTTGATACAGATATCACCCTCACTCTCGGAAGCGGAACAGGAACGCTGAGCGGTACTCTTACCGGAACCATTACCGCGGGAAGCGGAAGCGTGGTGATTTCAGGAGTCCTCTACAATACAGCGCAATCGGGCGTTACGATTACAGCAACAGCTTCTAACGGACAGAGTCTTACTGCCGGTACCAGCACAGCATTTACAGTTCAAGCAACTGCGACCAGCGTTGCTTTCTCAGGACTCAATGATTTTGTTTACACCTTGAACAACGTTACTACATTTACTGTTGAGGCTCGTCGCGATGACAGCACTGTCGATGTGAATTACACAGGCGACGTTACCATTTCACTTACCAACGGAACAGGATTGTTGGTGGGTACGGTTACCAAGCCTTGCATTGCGGGTGTTGCAACGTTCAATGATTTGGTTTTTGATGAAGCAGGTGAGAAAACAATCACGGCTGCATCGGGCTCACTGACATCTGCAGTTTCAGGAACGATTACCGTTTCTACCGCGACTATTACAGAAGTGGTGTTGCCTCAGTACATGGAGGGTCAAACTTCAGGAAGCAATCCAAACCGAATTCCTTTTGCGTACCGAGTAACCTTGGGCGGTCTTCGTCCTTTGAGCACGTTCCGATATACAAACTCTGTTGTAATTGCATCTGATGCTGCAACCAGCAGCGGAGCAGGTAACGCTATTTACGTTACACCATCCGGTTTTGTGCGCGCCGAAGGATCTAGCTTGTCTACAGCGGGTCTTTACGGTGAATTCACAACAGACGTGAATGGTAATTTCTCCGGTTGGTTTATTACTGAGCCTACAGGTAATGCTACGCGTTTTGCCGGAGGTACGGATGTATTCCCAAGAATTACACTGAACAATGGTTCGAGCGGAACCACTGCAGCTGTTCGATTGACCACGGCCAATTCGGTTCGAGTTCTATCACTTGGTTCAACTGCAACTGAAGGAACTGCTTTGCGCGGTGAGTCGGGTGCTCAACCTAAGAATTTTGTATTTGTTTACAACAATATTGAAGGAACAGGACGTCCACTTTCCGGAACGTTTGTAGAAGCTGATGAAACAGCGAATACAGCCGTAAATAACTACTCAGCTTTCTATGCTACGAGCGTTAATGGTGTTGCTGGTGCATATGGAATGATTATTCCTAACACACTTGCTGCCGGTGTCCGTCGCGTAGAAGTGCGCGAATTGACAACAGGCGACTTGGCCGGTTGTTCTTCAGCGGATGCTGAT
>JBKCGW010000264.1:0-17448 GCA_046303175.1 Flavobacteriales bacterium | reverse complement strand
TAGTGAGGCCGTCAACTTGAATTTCTGGCCCAAAGTGAGCATGAAATTTCCGACGGAACAAAAGGGACAATTGTACATTCCTAGCGTGAACTGGCTCCTCTATGCAGGCTGTGTTGGTGTAGTTCTTTATTTTCAGACTTCCTCTGCAATGGGAGCTGCATATGGTTTTTTCATCACCGTCACGATGATGATGACGACCTTGCTGCTCATTTATTTCTTAGAATACAAACTTCACTGGCCGGGTTGGTTGGTAGGTATTCTCTTCGCGGTTTTCACTATTGTGGAGTCTTCTTTTTTTGTAGCCAACATTATTAAACTCAAGGAAGCATGGATGATGCTCATTGTCTACGTAGTGCTGTTGCATGTCATGTGGATTACCTACATGTACCGAAAGATGAGCAACTACTTCCTGCAATTTGAAGATTTGGATAATTATGTGGGTACGCTGCGTGAATTGTCGAACGATAAGGAGGTTCCCAAGTATGCGACGCATCTGGTTTTCCTAACCAAAGCGAATTTTCATCATCAGGTAGAAAAGAAAATCATGGAGAGCATCTTGGCGAAAACTCCCAAGCGCGCCGACATCTATTGGTTTGTGCATGTCGATCGTTCGAACGAACCCTACACGCGCGAGTACACGGTGGATGAGTTAGAGAATGATTTGGTAGTTAAAATCAACATCAAGCTTGGTTTCCGCGTGCAACCACGTTTGCATAACTTCTTTCGATTCATTGTCGATGAAATGGTAGAGCGCGGCGAGATTGACCTCAAGGCCAAACCTGAACCATACGCGAAGTACAACGACCAGCACGATTTCAAATTTGTAGTGCTCGAGAAATTCCTTTCGGCAGATAATGAGCTGAGTGTGCGCGATAGTTTCATTACCAACGCTTACATGGCTTTGAAGCACGTGAGCCTTTCGGATATTGATGCATGGGGATTGGAAGAAAGCGACACGGTGCTTGAAAAGGTGCCACTCATCGTAAATCCGGCGCAACGTGTAATGCTCAAGCGCAACGAGTCCTAAAACATGAATCGATTATTTCTAGTCACCCTTGGAGCAATTACTCTTGCTGTTTGCTCCTTTTCAAGTAACGAAACAACTCCCTTCACTTTGTTGAAGCAGTTCATGTCGGGCAGTTTTTCGAGTGAATTGCAAAGCAAAAATGACAGCGACTATTTTGACATTCGGTTGCGCATGGAGCCCATCTGGCAGGCTACCGATAATGAGTTTTACTTGTACGTTGAGCAAGCTATGAGCACGTCGCTCGATAAGCCCTATCGTCAGCGAATCTATCGTGTGGTGAAGGAGAGCGACATTCGCTTTATTAGCTACATCTACACGATGAATAGTCCACAACGTTTTACAGGCAAGAAGGGTGATGATCCTGTATTCGCTGCCATAAGTGCCGATTCGCTGAAGGTGTTGGAGGGTTGTGAAGTAGCTTTAACGTATGATGAAAAGCTTCAGCAGTTTGTTGGAGCTACCGCTGAAAAAACATGCCCAAGCACTCGTTCCGGCGCAAGTTACACCACATCGAAAGTTGTAATAGGTGCGAGAGGAATGAACAGCTGGGATCAGGGATGGAGCAACGCAGGCACTCAAGTATGGGGCGCCACAAAGGGCGGTTATGAGTTCTTAAAGCAATAAAAGCTAAGTGCTTTCCAGATCTTGTAAGTCTATCGAAGAATCTTGATTGTGCCGGTTCGCTGCACCGTTTTCGTATCAAACCCTTTCACACGAAGTACAAAATTGTATGCCTGGTTTTGGGCGTAATAATCTTCGCTGCCTCCTTCCCCAACCCACACTTCTTCGGGATCAGTGGAGTAGAAAATTACATTGCCCCAGCGGTTGAAGATCGTGAGTTCATATTCAGCGAACCCTCTGCCTTCAACTTGAAACACATCATTCAATCCGTCGCCGTTGGGCGTGAATGAATTCGGAATGTAGAAGAAAGCTGAGCTTTGGATAGGGTAGTTTTGAGTGTTCGTACAACCCAAATCGTTGATGACAGTTAGTTGTGGCGAATAGTCACTAAGGCCATCGTATTCATGAACGACCTCCCAATCGTTGGAGGTTTCTCCATCACCGAATTGCCAGTAGATGAAGCACTCCGGGCAGGCAGGTTCTGGTGTTGCCGTGAACTCATAGGTGTCGTTACCCAGCGATACTACGTTGAAGTTTGCAGTAATAGGAAGTACCTCAACAAACACGTCCTCTTCCAATTGGCGGCCGCATATATCACGAATTACTGCGTGGTAATTGGTGCTTCCAATGGGATAAACTGCAATTGAGTCACCTAGAAAATCATCGTTCCATTCCACAATGTAGGGGCTTTCACCACCCGAAGGAATAGTCCATACGTAAGCAGTTTGGTTTGGGCAAATTGCGGTATCGGCAGCTGTAATGATGCTAAGTGGAGTATCCGGAATTATAATGGTTGCTGTATCGCGCGCCGACTCGCCGCAAGCGTCTTCGATGAGAAGTTGTACATCCACGGTTGCATATGATTGCCAAGAAAAATCGGCAAGGGTACCCTCAACGTCACCGTCTACAATCCATTGATAGGTTACTCCACCACTACCACCTTGAATGTCCGCAGTAAATGGGGTGTTGTCGATGCAAGAGGCATTGATATCGTCACCTATGGTAACACCCACAGTGGGATTTTCGATATCGATATTCGTTTCTGCAGTGGCAGTTGCATTGCACACGTCGGTTACATTGAGCACGATTTGAGTATCCTCGGCAAAGGTTGAGTTCAGCGAAGATGCATTGCTGATAGCGCTTCCATTGCCTTGCCAGTTGTACGTCCAGTCGGCACTATTTCCGCTACCTCCTTCGATAATAGGGTTAATCGTGAACAGCGTGGCACAATTACCTGCGTTGTTCTGCGGAAGTGAGAGAACGATGGCGGGGCTCTCGATGATAAGCTGGCTCTGCACTTCCACCGATTGGCCGCATTGATCCGAAACGATTGCGGTAATGACTCCTTCAGTTACTGCAGGAGCACCGTAAGTTGTAAGGCCCCAGTAATTCCAGTCGGTTTGTCCGTTGAATAACCACTCATAATTATAACCCAGCCCTTGTGTGCTGCCCCCGATAGGAGTTACTGTAAGATCGCAATTGGAGCCACAGGTAACAGTGTGAACCGCCTCCATAGTGGCTGAAAGTGCAGGAGCATTCACCAAAACCTCGATATCATCCGATGCTTCAAAATTGCATTCATCGGTAACGGTCAGGTTAATAATGCCGGCATTCCAAGAGCTAATACCCAACGATTCAGCACCCCACAAAATATTACCTTGCTCATCGGTCCAGTTGTAGGTGTAGGGGGCAATACCGCCGGAAACGACGCTGTATATACTCTCGAAGTCTCCACAATCTAGGGGAAGCACGTTGTCGGTGTCTACAATGGAAACTACCAGTGGATTTGCCACGAGTACGTTTACGAAGAATTCGCTGTCGTCGCTAGGCATATCACACGTGTCGGAAACCGTCAGTATGTAGGTAGTTGGAGCCAATGGCGCAACATCGATGGTGCCGGTTGTTTCTCCCGTGCTCCACTGGTATCCGTAGTTGGCATAGCCCCCGGTAATGATGGGCACGAGTGTTTGAACCGCGCCCTGGCAAATTTCATAGTCCACACCCTCCACCTGAAGTGGCTCAGGGACGTCGGCGATTAGAAATTCGAATGACGATGAAATAAGCGACTCTCCGCACTCGGCGATATTGGTGATATTCATTATCACGGTCTCGATTCCTTCGGCCAATCCATCTTCAAACGCATCGATGTAGAGCGAAACTTCCATTACGCCCGGAGCGAAGGTCACAGACTCCGGCATTTGGGTGTAGTCAAGGCCGTTCGTAGCGGTGCCGCTAAACTCGAGGTTGGCGATAAGCTCGGTGTTGGGGTTTCCGCTTTCCGGACGGCTAAACACGATGTAGCCATCGCCGCAATCCTCGTGCATGGTGTCTCCGTTAGGACCACCGGCTTCCAAATTGAGTTCTGTTTGTACTACTAGGTTGCTCGAGAATGAATCGCGTTGCAGAAAAACAGAAGAAGCATACGATGGATCGCTCGTATCGCAAATCGCAAGTTTGATGTGAAACGTTTCACCGCATTGCACAATGGCCGTGGCCGTAAGCACATCGGTGTATCCATCCATTTGCATGTAATACGGATCGGTGTGCTCCGGGGCATCGAATGCGATGGTGCCGTATTGTCCGTCTTGATTATAGTACTCACAACTTACGCAAGGCCCTGTATTGGTGCCTCCGTTGTTGATGGTGCTGATGGCAACAGGCGCGTCGGTGCCGGGCACGCGAGCAATATTGACAGCATTGTTGGCATAAGGCCCCGAAATGCCGGGGCCGCTAATGAAAAATCCGAATATGTCGTTGAAGTCTGTGCCTACCCATTCTGAATATTCTTCTGAACCCCACACATATTGAAATTGAATGGTATCGCCCAGCGGTATAAAGTCGAATTCGATGATAACCCAATCATTTACGTCCACGATGTTCGGGTCGGCTCCCGGTATCAACTCTTGGATCAAATCCAACAAGTCGGGATCTTGTCCAAAAGAACCTCCTGTTCCAGTTCCGGCAAATCCACCGGTGCCGTTGGGACCTACCAGCCCTGCCACATCGCCTGTTGACATAGCAAATCCCGATGCGATTCCCAAATTGCAGGTTTCACAATCAAAACCTCCAACGGCGGGACTCACAACATTGGCGGGGCCCCCGTTAAACGTGATGTTCGATACCGTCACGTTTTGCCCAAGCAACACATCTTGCACGTATTGCTCAACGGTAAGGCCGCTATTGGTAACAAGTTGTGCTTCTCCGAAGGAAAAGGTCAACAACAGGCCGAAAAAGAGTAGGGTTCTTCTCATGGTTTAAAACTCTAAAAACAAGACCTCAAGGATTGGGAAAAAGTTGCATCCAAACCGGAGGTGAACTATATACAATCCCGAAACGAATGTAGTTCATTTGCAGCATGAACTCAACGCAGGGGAAATCCGTTTTATCACCCGATCCAATGGGAAAAGCCATATGGCGGCATTTTTTCGAAAATACCCCATGTATGATTTCACTTTCCATCGATGGATTGGAAGAGGAACCCATGAGTTCAACGTATTTCTTTCGGTCGGAATCGGAAATGAACGATTTGGAGCAACATGCGCTGAATGAATGCAAGGGTAGGGTGCTGGATGTAGGAGCCGGCGCGGGCTGTCATGCGTTGGTTTTGCAAGAAATGGGATTTGAGGTAGTTGCAGTTGAACAATCACCCAAAGCATGCGAGGTGCTGCGTGCCCGGGAAGTTCGACAGGTCTTGAACAATGATATTTTACTCGTCCAGGCAGGAGGGTATGATACGATTTTATTGTTGATGAATGGTTTTGGCATAGGCCGAAATGAACAAGGACTCGTCGCCCTCTTGAAGCACCTGAAGTCGCTTCTCGCACCGGGAGGAAAAATTATTGGTGACTCAACCGATATTCGGTATTTCCGGGAGGAAAGTCAAGAAATCGATTTGTCGGATTCGCCGCCGCACGAAGTCACTTTTGAAGTAGGGGTCGATGGAGTAACTGAACGATTTGCGTGGATTTACCCGGATGAGTTTCTGCTCGAGGCCCTGGCTGAGGAGGCAGGCCTGAAAATGAATGTGATTATGTACGCCGATGAGTTCCATTTCTTATGCGAACTCTACGAATGAGTCATTTTTTCTATCACTTGCAGAAAGGAATGCGACTTGAGGCATATTTGCCAAACACAAACGAGCTATGATTAATTGTGCTATCATCGGATACGGCTATTGGGGACCCAACTTGGTTCGCAATTTTTCGTCTACACCCAATGCTTCCGTTCATACGGTTGTCGACTTGCGACCTGAGCGGTTGGCCATGGTTTCCAAGACCTATCCATCCATCAAAGTTTCCTCGGATATTGATGCAATTTGGTCAAACCCCGATATAGACGCGGTAATCATCGCGACGCCGGTGTTCACCCATTTTGAGTTGGCGAAAAAGGCGCTCCTGGCAGGCAAGCATGTGTTGCTTGAAAAGCCCATGACCGATACCGTTGCGCATGCAGAAGAGTTGATTGCCCTTGCCAACCAAAAAGGCAAAGTGCTTATGGTTGACCACACCTTTCTCTACACCTCAGCGGTTAAGAAAATGAAGACCCTCATCGATTCGGGTGAATTGGGTGACGTGAAGTATTTCGATTCTACACGCATCAATCTAGGTCTCATTCAGCAGGATGTGAATGTGCTGTGGGATTTGGCTCCGCACGATATTTCAATCCTCGATTATCTCATTCCTGCCAAGCCCATCAGCGTGCAAGCCACAGGTGTTAGCCATATTCACAATGGTATCGAGAACATCGCCTACCTCACAGTGAAGTATGCGCACGATTTCATTGCCCATTTTCATTGCTCTTGGTCGTCACCTGTGAAAATTCGCATGATGCTGTTAGGCGGAGACAAGAAAATGGTGGTGTTCAACGATATGGAACCGACCGAGAAAATCCGCATTTATGACACAGCCCACAAGGTGAGTTCAGATGAAGAGAAACAGCGTGTTCTGGTCGATTATCGTGTGGGTGATGTGTTTATACCCAAACTCGAAATCAACGAAGCCCTCGGTGGAATGGCCAAGGATTTTATTCAGTCCATCATGACCGGTTCTAAGCCAATAGCGAGCTATGACTCCGGCCTCAACACCATACGTATTCTAGAAGCAGCTCAAATATCAATCAAAGAACAAGGACGGGAAGTTGGTATTTGATTACGGATTACGAATTACGGATTACGGATTACTCCTGCCACTTCTCACCTATTACCTCTCACCTCACCCCACACCCCTCCATGGAAACCCTCACCATCAACACCGATAAACAATCCCTCAACAACGTGAAAGTTGGGAAGGATGTAAAGATTTTCAATTTCGTTAACGCCTATGGTTGCAGCATCGATGATGGTAGCAAGGTGGGTGCTTTTGTGGAGATTCAGAAGGGATCTACCATTGGCAAGAATTGTAAAATATCTAGCCACACTTTCATTTGCGAAGGAGTGCATATTGAAGACAATGTGTTCATTGGTCACAACGTAACGTTCATCAACGATCGCTTTCCACGCGCTACCAATGCCGATGGCAGCTTGCAAACTGATGCCGATTGGCATGTGGAGGAAACGCGTATCAAAAAAGGCGCTTCCCTGGGCAGCAGTGTTACAGTGCTTTGTGGCGTTACGGTAGGGGAGAACTCCATCGTAGGAGCCGGCTCAGTTGTGCTGAAGGATGTGCCCGACAATACGATCGTAGCGGGCAACCCGGCTCGTGTTTTAAGGGCCATTAAGCGCTCATAGAATCCAACACCCTTCGCCCCTCGCCCTTCGCCCTTTTTCCCTATCTTGCCGGCTCAATCAACTACGATTATGTCGAATACAACAGAGGTGTTACAGAAGATTCCATGCTTGGATTTAAAAGGTCAGCATGAACAAATCAAGGCAGAAGTATTTGCAGCGTTTGAACGCGTGTATGAAAAGACGGCTTTTTCAGGTGGTCCTTTCGTAGAGGAATTTGAAAATGCATTCGCATCGTATATCGGATCGAAGCATGCCATCGGGGTGAACAACGGCACTACTGCGCTCCACCTCGCTATGCTTGCGTTGGGTATCGGCGTGGGCGATGAGGTAATTATCCCGGCCGACACGTTCATTGCTACCGCGTGGGGCCCATCGCATGCCGGAGCTACTCCGGTATTTGTCGATTGCACCGCAGACACCTGGCAGATAGACATCACCAAAATAGAAGAGAAAATTACCCCTCGCACCAAGGCAATTATCGGTGTGCACTTATACGGTCAGCCATTCGATATTGAAGGTGTGCAGGCAATCTGTAAGAAGCACAATTTGTTCTTGATAGAAGATACCGCACAGGCACAAGGAGCGCGCTACAAAGGCACCACCGTGGGTGTGTTTGGCGAAATGGCATGTTATAGTTTTTATCCGGGAAAAAACCTGGGGGCTTGTGGTGAGGCGGGTGGAATCACTACGAATAATGATGCATACAAGAAGCATTTGCATTCGCTTCGCAACCACGGCTGTGAGGTGCGCTACTACCACGATGAGGTTGGATACAACTACCGCATGGGCGGATTGGAAGGCGCTTCACTCACCATCAAACTGAAATACCTTGAGGCGTGGAATAACCGCCGTCGCGAGATCGCAAAGCGCTATCAATCGCAAATCAAGAATGCTAAAATCACCTTGCAGCATCAGCCTGAGTGGGCCGATAGTATTTATCACCTGTTTGTAATCACTACTCCGGATCGCGACGATTTGATGAAGTTTCTCAACGAGCGCAACATCATGCCTGCGTTGCATTATCCGGTGCCCTGTCATTTGCAGAAGGCGTATGCACATTTGGGATACAAGCAAGGCGATTGTCCGAATGCAGAATACCTGGCAGCGCACTGCGTGTCGTTGCCGATGTATGCTGAGCTTACCGACGATCAAGTGCAAGCGGTCATCGATGCACTCAATAGTTACTAATTACGATTCATTCGAAAGTGAGTAAACGCGTTTTGCAATTGGGTGGCGGAGTGCTCATGTCTCGCTCCATTCAGAAGATCAAGGAGCTGGGCTATGAAGTCTATTGCGTGGATATGAATCCCAACGCACCTGCGTTTGCCTTTGCCGACGGTCATGCTGCAGTCAACATCAGCGATGTGGAAGGAGTAGGGAAGTATGCCGATGAAATTGGTGCCGATGTGGTGCTTGCGCTGAATGATGCCGGTGTATTGCCGGCGGTTTATGCTAACCGAAAGCGCGGACTAAAATGCTACGAGCCCGAACAGGTGAAGTATTTCACCGACAAGGGTCACATGCGCGAGCGTTGGAAAGAGTTCGGTGTAGCGCAGCCTCAGTTTCATGTGTGCACCAATGCGGAAGAAATTACCAAGGCCATTCATGCCATAGGTTTTCCATGCATTGTGAAGCCCTGCATGATGTGGGGAAGTCGCGGTGTTAGCAAAGTGAACAATGAAAACGACATTGCTTTTGCAACTCAATTCGCCATGGAGAATGCGCGAGGCGCACGTTACATCGTGGAAGAGTTTATGAGCGGCACTGAAGTGAGCATTGAAGGTCTCTTTAAAGACGGCAAGGCATACATTCTCGCCAAGGCCGATAAAGAATTGCAGCAGCACGAAAATTACCGTGTGACGATTCAAATCAATTACGAGGCGGCGTTGCCCGACGCTATACTCCAAGAAATCGATGCATTGGTAGCCAAGGCCGGAAAGGCCATGGGCTTTGAGTCGGGGGCGCTGCACGCCGAGTGCATGGTGACGCCCGAAGGAGTTAAGATGATTGAAATGGCCGGAAGGCCCGGCGGAGGACACATTTTCGGAGCCATTGTAGAATCAGTTTCCGGAGTGAGCATGCCACAGGCGCTCACGCAAATTTTGTTGGGCGAAGAAATTGACCCAACAGCGAAACATAGTCGGGGAGCGTGTTATAAGTTCTTCAATGCACCCGATGGTATTTTTGAGAGTGTCGATAACCTCGATCATGCATCGCGCATGGAAGGAATAGTAGATATAGGATTTACGATGGCCGAAGGCACTGTGGTTCGAACCATGGATCACGGAGCTAATAGGCCCGGATATATAGTTTCTGAAGGAATAAATCGCGCTGAAGCCATAAGCCGAGCTGAAGCTGCTTTCGCTGCGCTTAAATTCAATATGCGATGATTATTGACGCCAATGTGCATATCACTGCTGATGGAAAATGGTTTACAACACCACACGATGCTTCAGTCGAACGATTGCGTGCCTGTATTGAAGAGGCAGGCATAGATGCTGCCATTGCAGTGCCATTGCCGGGTACCATCGGTAATGCTGAACAGGAAAAACTTATCGCTTCCGATAAAAAGATTATCCATGCGTGCACGTTCAATCCTGCATTGCACGACAGCCCCGCATCAGCAGCTCAAGCGTTTCGTGCTGAGTTTGGCGATGGTAAGAAACGCTTTGTAAAATTTCACAACCGCTTCGGAAAGTACGCAGCCGACGACGAACGTTTTTATGCAGTGATGAAGGCCAACGATGAATTGCCTGTGCCGATGGTTATCGGAGTGTGCGGATTGTTGCACGATCGCAACACACCTTCAGCGGTGGATCCTGTATTGTATTTCTTCAATCTGGCGCAAATGCTGCGCAATACAAAGCTGCTCATTATGCACGGAGGTGGCACGCGAATTCTTCAGATGGCCGAGATGTGCCGCGATTTGCACCATGTATATTTTGATCTGAGCATGACGCTTTCGAAGTACAAGAACACTTCGGTAGCAGACGATATCAAATGGCTATGTCACCACTATGACCGACGCATGATTTGGGCGAGCGACTTCCCGGAGGTTTCCATTGCTCAAGCACTGCGCGATTTCGACGAGGTGGTGGGGCCGATTGCGCCTGAAAAGCGTGCGAACATTCTGGGTGGGAACATTGCAAACTTGTTGGAACTACAATAACACACGAAATAGATGTCGAAAGCAAGCTATGAATTGTATGCGATAACCATTGATATCGATTGGGCTCCCGATTTCATGATTGAGGAAATGGCATCGGTGCTCACAGAGCATGGAGTAAAATGCACTTGGTTTGTTACACATGATTCACCGGCTCTGCAAAAACTGAGGGCAAATCCATTGTTCGAATTGGGTATCCATCCGAATTTTTTCCCCCATTCTTCACACGGTCAAAGCGAAGATGAAATCATTCGTTATTGTTTTGACTTAGTGCCGGATGCAAAATCAGTGCGCACGCACGCGCTGTATCAGAATTCACGACTGATTTCGAAGTTGAGTAATGAATACAATTTGATGGCAGACTGCTCTCTGTTTTTGGCAGATACACCCCATCTGATTCCTCACGTGCTTCACACCAATCGCACAGGAAAAAAGTTGGTGCGTATTCCATTTTTCTGGGAAGACGATGTGGAGTGCATGAATCCGAATCCGCGCTGGAGCGTGAGTCATGAAATCTATCGTATACCGGGCATGAAGATGTTTAATTTTCATCCGATGTATGTTGGCTTAAACGAGAACGACTTCATGAATTACGAGGCATTGAAGCGGAAGTACAATGGCGTTAAAGTGCTTAGCGAATTAAGCAGAGAAGAAGTTGCTCCATTTGTGAATCGTGAAGCAGGAGCGGGAACTTTTTTCCGCGAGTTAATTCCTTTCCTTTCTCAATCGCGTCACAAAACATTCACCGCATCGGAAATTGCGGAAACATTCCTAGGATAACATGAACAGAATATCTCCCTTAGCCCAAATTGGACTGAATGCAAAGATTGGCTTCAACACGCTTATTGAGGCGGATGTCGTAATCGGAAATGATGTCGAAATCGGTGACAATTGTGTCATCAAGAGTTCCATCATCGGTAACCAAGTAAAAATTGAAAATGGCTGTCATCTGGGGTATGGGAATATCACGGCTTTTGCGGGGCGCCCCGATGCCGGCCTCGAGAATAGCTATGAGCGATTGAATATTGGTGATGGCGTGCTGATTCGTGAGGGTTGCACGTTGTATGTGGGATCTCAAATAGGGAGGAACGTTCGTATCCATCACAAAGCACTCATTCGCGAGAAATCTATCATAGGCGAAGGAACCTCCATTGGGTCGATGGTTGAGTTGGAAGGCAAGATGAGAATCGGTCGTTTCAGTTCCATTCACTCGCGAAGTTTTATTTGTATGGGAACTGAAGTGGGCGATTATGTCTTCATTGCTCCTATGACTATCACAACCAATGGTAATCCCGTTGCTTATCGTCGTCCTCAGGTTACGGCTGTATTTGGTGCTGAGCGAGGTTCTATTATTGAGCACGGATGCCAGATAGCCGTTCAATGCGTTATTTCTCCGGGTGTGCGAATAGGGCACGAAAGTTTTGTCGCGGCCAATACATGCATCACCAAGGACTTCGAACCACTTTCAATCATCATGGGCACGCCTGCTAAGCGCAAAGGCACGGTGGAAGAGCTACACCGTTTGCCTCTCGAGATTCGAAATGAACTGGGGTTGAAATGAACGAGGAAAGTACAATTTAAATCGTGCGACAGGCTTCTCACTGTGTCCTCTGTGTCCTCTGTGTTTAAAAAATGCATTTACCACAGAGTTCACGGAGAACACAGAGCAAATCGTGCGCAAGTCCTCTCTCTCTCTCTCTCTCTCTGTCCTCTGTGCCCTCTGTGTTTAAAAAAGAGTATTTACCACAGAGTTCACGGAGAACACAGAGATAGAGGCGTTTCTCACGAATTGTTCTGTGCCCTCCGCGTCCTCTCTGGTTATCTCCCTTCAACCCAAAATAGTAGCACGTTCAGGAAGTGTCTTCTCAATAGTCCATGTACCTCGCTCAAGTTTGCGTTCTTTATCGAATTGACAACAGGCCATTTAATTTGATTAGCTTTGCAAGGAAGCCAGGGATTTATGCTTAAGAAGTTATCCATCGTAATACCCATCTTTAATGAAGCCGATGGCCTATCGACATTGTTCGAAAGGCTAGATGCATTGTTACTCCGATTGAATCAGCGCGTTCAAACGGAAATACTCTTGGTGGACGATCACTCAACCGATGGATCCTTCGAGATTATAAGAGGCCTCCTGCGTGAGCGATCAAGTTATAGCTGCATTAGACTGAGTCGAAATCAAGGCAGCCACGTGGCAATCATTGCCGGATTCAAGCATGCGAAGGGTGATGCGGCCGTTTTTTTGGCAGGTGATCTTCAGGATCCGCCTGAATTGATTTTCGCAATGCTCGATAAGTGGCAAGAAGGCAATGATGTGGTATGGGCTGTTCGCGACGAACATCAACGAGAAGGTATTTTATCCAAAGTTGCTTCCCGCTTATTCTACTTGCTACTTTCTCGAATGACCAATCTTCATATACCGAAGAAGGGCGCCGATTATGCTTTGCTCGATCGCAAAGTCTATCTCGGGTTAATTGAGTCGGCCGGAAGTAAGCCTAGTTTGGGCGCACTCATCTCGTGGCTTGGCTTCAAGCAAACAGAGGTTCTATATATCAAGGAGAAGCGGAAGTTTGGTAAATCGAAGTGGACACTTTCCAAGAAGTTGAGTGCATTTGCTGATGCTTTTGTGGGGTTTTCATACCTGCCAATGCGCATCATGTCATTCATTGGCGCGTTTGCGGCATTTGCCGGTTTTCTCTATGCTATTGTAATTGTGGCTATGCGTTTTATGATTGATGATCCTATAGAAGGTTGGGCTTCCATCATGGTGATTACCCTTATTCTTGGCGGTATGCAGATGTTAATGCTTGGGGTACTCGGCGAGTATATCTGGCGAAATTTGGAAGAGTCACGAAAAAGACCTCTCTATCTTGTTGAGGAAAAAATTGGAGGTACTGAGCTATGAATTTTTGGATTGTTCTTCTCTATTGTCTTACGTATGCGGTGTGCAACGTGTCAGGCGCCGCATTGATCAAGTCGGAATTGAAAAACGTGCAACTAAAAGGAGCGATGGAGTATGTTTTATTCCTTTTCCGAATGAAAGTATTCATGGGTTTTGCGGTGGTATTTCTGTCATCGCTTGTCCTAATTAAAGCTCTGAGCGTAGCTAAAATTTCGCTCGTTAATCCCATCGCTACCGGCATCAATTTTTGCCTAACGTTGTTCTTGGGGTATTTTCTTTTTCAGGAAAAACTCACCCTTACGCACTACATCGGTATGATCCTGATTTTGACAGGTATTGTGCTAATTGCCTCGGTTGAACAAGCGTAGTTTTCCCGCTAATTCAGCGATGAAACCACTGCATATCAGGATTAAAAAATAATGCGATGTGGCAAGATATCGTTGCTCTATCCATCCCATGTAAGAGAGAAAGAGAATAGGTAGTAATCCGAAAAGCGACCAAATCAGAACGAGTGAATTTCGCTTCACGAGAAAGAAAATCAACGAGAGCAGAAAAACAGCATGTATTGCAATTAGAAGGAAATAGCCGGATACCTTGGTGACTTTCGCAGGTATTGATGCTTCGTTCAAGCGAGGAACCGGCAAATCATCAATCGTGGTAGGAAAAATGAATTGAAAGAAGAAGCCTGCTCTGTTCAGTATGTGAAAGTTCCATGCATTTTCGCTTACGTAGGTTTGTTGGTATTGACTGCATGTTCGAATCAGTCGGTCGGATAATTCCTCCTTATCGGAGCCGGAATTGATGATCGTCCAATAGTCCTCTCGGAGGTTGAGAATGGAATCACGGGATAAGGAAGCTGTGAAGTGCTTATCCGATATCGGACAGTCATAATCCACATTTTCCGTAAAAAACCAATGCGCTGCGCTGCCCGGTTTCCAGGGTTGGATGTCCTGCCCCATCGTTAATAGCAACTTGCGCACAGAATAGAACTCCGGTGTTAACTGACCCATGCATTCCGTTATGGGAGCCACCAACAGAATGGTTCGATCATACGTAGTTGTGTTGCGTATTGCCCAGCCTGTTATGCTAATGGACAGAGGTATGAATAGTAGAATCGAATAAAGAAGGCGCTGCACTAGGCTAGTGCGAATCTGTGTGAGCAGAATCAGCAGAAAGCAAGGAAGTATCAGTAAACTTATTTGCCTGAGAAAAACAGCCCATGCTAAAAACGCTCCGCAAATTAGAAGGGTAGAGATTTTTCGTGACTGAATGAATTCATATAGAAACCAAGCAGCGAGAATGAGGGCAGAACAGCAAAAACTATCGGATAGAAGATAATTAGCTCTTACAAGCACAAATGGTGATAATGCTGTGAGTACAACACAAAACCAAAATGCTGGGATGCTTCTGAAAATTCTGAAACAGAGGATAGAACTTAAAAGAGCTACCGCTATGTCAGCAATCAATTGCAGGAATACGATTGCAACTTGGGTGTGTTCATGGGATAGAACTAATCGGAAGGGTAAATAAACCGGCGCAAGTCCGGGCATTCGACACATGCCTGAGTAAGTGCCTTCTTCAAACAAGCTGCGTAAAGGGCTGTAATATGTTTCTGTGTCGCCTCCTTTTAGCGCAATTCCTTGAATAACGAATGAATGGATGATGCGCGGATTACGATCCACAATGAATAGCGTAAAGTAAAAGATCTTTACAATCGCTAAAACCAAGAAGGCAGTCCAAAGTACTTTTCTGCTTGGCATCATGGTATTAACTCAGCAGGTTAACCAACGCCTCAACAACGCAGGAAATATCTTCCTGTTTCATTGGCACATACAATGGAATGATAATGCTTCTGTCGCAGGCATCTTCGGTGCGGGGAAGAGACAAACCTGCGCATTGTGCCTTGTAGGCTGTTTCGCGGTGCGAGGTCATCACTCCTCGTCGTGAAGCAATGCCCTTGTCGAGTAAGGCTTGCATGAGCTCATTGCGAGAGAGAGGGGCATTTTCTTTCAGGTAGATGCTGAACGATTGCCAGTTGGTGAAATAGCCTTCTTCTTCGCGGGGCAAGCGAATGCATTCAATATTGGCAAGCTCACTCAAGTAGCGCTGTGCAATCTTGCGTCGCTCTTCCACAATCCAATCGAGCTTGGCCAGTTGTTGAATGCCTACAGCGGCTTGTATATCGGTCATACGGTAGTTATAGGCTACCTCCAAATGATCTTCGAAAATGATTTTAGTAGCACCGTGTCGCGCTCCTGCATTCACACTCATACCATGCTGACGCAACAGTTTCATGCGCTCTGCATAAGCGTCGTTGTTGGTCGTAACCATGCCGCCGTCGCCCGTGCTGATAACCTTGCGCGGATGAAATGAAAAGCAAACCAAGTCAGAATGTGATCCGATTTTTTTTCCTTTGTACGATGAGCCTGCCGCGCATGCTGCGTCTTCAATCAAGATGAGATTGTGTTTTTTGCAGAGTGCTGAAAATGCATCGATGTCAGCAGGCATTCCGATTTGGTGAACCAGCAAAACCGCTTTGGTTTTTGCGGTAATACGCTTCTCGACATCTGCAGCGTCGAGGTTGTAGGTTTCCGGATGCACTTCGGCAAAAACCGGCGTTGCTCCTACATACATGATACTGTTTGCTGTTGCAATGTAACTCATGCTCGGACAAATGACTTCGTCGCCGGCTTGTATCCCTGCGACAATCATCGCCAGATGAAGCCCGGTGGTACAATTGCTAACGGCTACAGCGTGCTTTGCTCCCGTGTAAGAAGCAAACTTCTCTTCGAATTCTTGCACGCGTGGTCCTTGGGTAATCCAGCCCGACATGATGGCGTCGTAGGCTGCCTGAGCGTCTTGCTCGGTGAGATAAGGTTTAGCAATAGGAATCATGTCTTCTTTCTATTATCGTCCAATGCCAAGGTAACGAATACCGGCATTTTCTACTTCTTCTATGTTCAGTTGATTTCGGCCATCGATGATGACGCGAATACCGGCAGTTTGCAATCGCGCAAAGTCGAGCGATGCATATTCCTTGTGCATGGTTACCAAAAACAAGGCTTCTGCGCCGGAAGCATATACATCGTCGACGCCCTGAAATCCTTTTTTCTCCAGCTCTTCTTTCGAAAATTCTGTGTCGTGCAAACGGATGTCAAATCCATTTTTTTCGAGCGCAGTGCGCAACAAGTAGCTTGTGCTAAATGTGTCTTCTTTGATGTTCGGACGGAAGCTCAATCCGAGGATGAGGGCCTTCTTTTGGTTCACATGCATGGAGGCCAATGCCACGGCGTAGGCGGCCATTTCATCGTTGATTTCTCTGCTGCGACTTGCAAGCGCAAAGTCAAGTCCGGCTTGCTTAAAGTTGTTGATGAGGAAGTACGGGTAAACGGGAGTGCAATGTCCGCCTACACCAATGCCGGGTTGAAGCAAATGAGCTTCTCCGTCGGTGTTGATGAGTGGAATGAGATCCGCGAAGTTTACACCGATGCGGTTGGCAAACGTTGCAAGCTGATTACTTAGCGCTATGTTGACATCGCGGTATGCCATGCCGGCAAGCTTCACCATTTCCGCTGCTTCAATGCTGTCGACGATGTGTATGAGTGAACGATCGAAAAACCACTGATAGATCTCGAGTGCTTTCTCTGTTGCTTCAGGAGAAACTCCACCAATAACCTTTGGTGTGCGTAGCAATTGGTCGAGCATGGTTCCGCTCTTGATACGTTCGGGGCTGTGCACGAGCAAGAAATCTAAGCCGTGCTTTTTTCCTTGCGATTCGATTGCAGGCACTACTACATCGCGTCCGTAACCAACAGGGATAGAAGTTTCGATGACAATCAAAACGTTGTTGCTGAAGTGAGGAGCTAGAGCGCGGAAACAATTCAAGAATGGCTCGTCGAGGATGTTCTTTTGCTGATCCACCAACAGCGGAATGGCTACGATCACGGCGGCGCTGTCGCTTACGCGTGAAAAGTCGCTGGTAACTTCCAGTGCACCTTGTGCAAACG
>JBKCGW010000263.1:0-17964 GCA_046303175.1 Flavobacteriales bacterium | reverse complement strand
TGCCCAAATCTGAACGAGATTTTCCGGGATACAATCCTGCCAACTTATCGGTAATTACGGAATTTGTGGTGAACCGTGCATTCTTACCAACGATTTCCGTAATTTTCTCAGCTAGGTTCGGTATACGATTGCGCTTTCCGGACTTTCGCTGTGCAGGTTTGGCACTCGGTTTTGCTACGACCTTTGCAACCGGCTTCGACACAGCCTTCGCAACTTTGGCTGCAGGCTTAGCTACTTTCTTCGCAACAGGCTTAACACTTTTAGTGTTCTTTAATTCAACCGCTTTAGATGACTTCTTTTTTACTTCTACCTTTTTTGCTATTGGCAAAACAGGGTTCGATTGATCCATTTCGATGCGTGGCTTGGGACCTGGCTTCTTCGCTCCCGGCTTGTTCTTTGCCCCGGGAGGACGACCGCGCTTGCCTGTCTTCAGCTTCACTTCACCACCCAACATTTCTTGTAATGTTGGGATTTTCGCCTTTCGGCCACGCGTTGCTCCAACACGCTCCAGAATTTGATATGCTTCAGAAAGAGCGTTATACTCCTTTTGAATTGCATCCATTCTACTCCGAATTTGCGCCAAATAAATTGCTTTTGCCATAATGATTTAATTAGGAATGCAAATGTATGCTGTTCAATGATTTCTCAACCAAAAAAAATGACAACTTTTGTCATATTCATGAAAAATCACATCCAATAAAAGCATTCATAATTCATATAATTTCTTTCAAAGTATAATATACAACCCCTCAGAAACAGCATAAAGAAGCAGGTTATAGAGCGAATAAATTGACTAATTTCACACCCAAAATTTCGCCATGCCCACACTTCGAAAACCTATCGTCAAGTTCAATAAAAACCACGGCCTGAGCAATGATGAATTGATCCGGCTGTACCGAGCCATCCTTCTTCCCCGATTGATTGAGGAAAAGATGCTGAGCCAACTGCGATTGGGCAAGATTTCGAAGTGGTTCAGCAGTTTTGGGCAAGAAGCCATTTCAGTAGGGGTTGCTCTGGCCATGGATAAGGATGAATACATCCTACCTATGCATAGAAACCTCGGCATATTTACAGGTCGTGATTTACCACTGGACCAGCTTTTCATGCAATTCCAAGGCAAGGAGAACGGGTTCACGAAGGGCCGTGATCGCTCTTTCCATTTTGGTACTCAAAAGCATAAGGTTGTTGGAATGATTTCGCATTTGGGTCCTCAATTGGGAATTGCAGATGGAATCGCATTGGCCAACAAGCTCGGAAACCAACAAAAAGCGACGATTGTGTTTTGTGGGGATGGCGGCGCAAGCGAAGGCGATTTTCATGAGGCGCTCAATGTTGCAACCGTGTGGGACCTACCCGTAATCATCGCAATTGAGAATAACGCCTGGGGACTATCTACCCCAAGCCGAGAACAGTTCCGATGCAAGCAATTCATCGACAAGGCGATTGGTTATGGCATGCCTCAAGAAGATGCCATTCAAGTAGACGGTAATAATATTGTCGAAGTATATAACGCAGTACGAAAGGCTGCCGAAAGTATCCGCAAACGTCCTCGTCCCATTCTCATGGAGTTCATGACCTTCCGCTTGCGAGGTCATGAAGAGGCCAGTGGCACGAAATACTACCCGGAAGGCATCATTCAAGAATGGGAAAAAAAGGATCCGGTCGACAACTACGAAGCATGGCTATTCGAAAAAGGAATTATCGATGAAGAATTTGAAGGTAGTGTCAGGACAGAAATCAAGCAACAAATTAACGATGCGCTGAAAATCGCTTACGCCGAACCCGATATTACTCCGATAACAGAGACAGAGACAAACGACGTGTATGCGCCATTCGCGAACACAGCTATCGCTCCTTCAGATTCTTCCTCAACCGAACGCCGATTTATTGATGCCATAAGTGATGCATTGCGTGTATCCATGCAAAAGCACGATAAGCTCGTATTGATGGGTCAGGATATTGCCGATTATGGAGGGGTATTCAAGGTTACGGAAGGATTTGTCGGTGAATTTGGAAAAGACCGAGTGCGAAACACTCCGCTTTGTGAATCTGCCATTGTTGGAACAGGTCTAGGACTATCCATTAGCGGATGGAAAGCCATGGTCGAAATGCAATTCGCGGATTTTGTTACCTGCGGTTTCAATCAAATCGTAAATAACCTCGCAAAACTCCACTATCGCTGGAACGAACACGCTGATGTCGTTGTCCGAATGCCCACAGGAGCAGGTATGGCAGCAGGTCCGTTTCATAGTCAAAGCAACGAGGCCTGGTTTGCTCATACCCCAGGGTTGAAAGTAGTTTATCCGGCATTCCCCCAAGATGCCAAAGGACTGCTCTGCCAAGCGTTTGAAGACCCAAACCCGGTCATTTTCTTTGAGCATAAAGGATTGTATCGAAGCATCAGCGGAGAAGTACCGAATGGATTCTACACGCTCCCCTTTGGAAAAGCAAATGTTATCCGACAAGGTAATGCATGCACAATTATTACCTACGGTTTGGGTGTACACTGGGCTCTCGATTACGTTAAGGAGCACCCGGAAATTGATGCCGAAATAATCGACCTTAGAACACTACTGCCGCTGGACATGGAAACCATCTATACCTCGGTAAAGAAAACAGGTCGAGCGCTGGTACTCCACGAAGACTCACTTACAGGTGGGCTTGGAGGCGAGATTGCATCGCGCATCGGCGAAGATTGCTTTGAGCACCTCGACGCACCGGTTGTGCGCTGCGCGAGCTTGGACACGCCCATACCATTTAACGCCGAATTAGAAAAGAACTTCCTGGCCAATCGATACCTGCATCAATCAATCGAAAAGTTGCTTCGCTTCTAAAGAACCGCTTCTTTTTTATTTCATGAAAGAGTAACACTGCTTTTACCTGCGCTCAACAAGACCAATCCACATTTGTGTTCTACTTGTTAAGTGCATTGGAAGAGAAAGCCGTTTATACAGAATTAGAAAAGGATTTGGCCCATTTCACACGTGCGCTTGGTCATCCGGCGCGCGTTGCAGTCCTTGTTGCCATCGCGCAACGCGGGTATCATGTGCGAAACGAGATCATTGAAGTACCACAACTTTCTCAAGCC
The DNA here is from genome assembly GCA_046303175.1 of Flavobacteriales bacterium. GTDB lineage: Bacteria > Bacteroidota > Bacteroidia > Flavobacteriales_D > Sanyastnellaceae > JAIBBG01. Next base: position 14,876 of record JBKCGW010000263.1, on the reverse strand, counting down.
ACCGTTTTACAGCATTTACGCGAATTGAAGCGAGCCGGTCTGTTGCAGGGGCGTATTTTCGGTGCCAAGGCCGATTACAAAATTGACATTGAAAATCTTCGAAAATTCGATGAGCGATTTCATTCGTTCATGAGCCACTTTCAAAACACTTAATAACCAAGTAACCACGCCTTAACATTGGCTTCGTGTGCAAACTTTTTCTTTGCGCCATGAAGCTGATTGTTAATCTTCTTGTTGTTTTCGCTTTGGCGTGGTGCTCACCTTCCTTCGCATCCAACGGGGTTCCGGAGCCTTCTGCTCGCCAACTTCAAGGTGTAATTGTGGACGCCGCTACAGGAGAATCGTTAACCGGTGTTCTTGTTAAACTCTCAGGCACAGACATTAGTGTACTTACCGATGAAAATGGCCAGTTTAGTCTGCCCGTTACTTCGAACAGCAACCAACTAATCATAACCCTGGTTTCCTTCGAATCATTAATGTTAACAGCAGACGAAGTATCGGCAGAAAACCCTATTCTACTGCAAGAGAAGTAATTAACCAAACAGCCTGAAAATCTTAACATTAAAAAAGAAACCTCTTTGTTAAGTTTTCGTTACGTTTGTGTAACCGAATGGTAAACCACCCCATTGGTCACTTAAACGTCATGAAACTCACCTTTTCGATACTTGCGCTTCTTTTGGTTACTATGTTGACCGCACAAGCTCAGCAATATCCTGCTGTCAAAGATGGAATTTATGTCGACCAAAATGGAAATCCATTTACAGGTAGCGCCATGCTTGAATCTACCACAAATGGAATCGCACAGCAACAATACATTGAAGTTGTAAATGGTCAATTGCATGGAATAATCAAGTACTACCATCCAAAAGGATATGTAGAAGAAACCGGTTCCTATGTCAACGGACAAAAGGAAGGACAATGGATTCAATTTGCTTCCAACGGTGTAAAACTGGGTGAAGCATTCTACAAGAATGGAAAGAAGGATGGAATTTGGACAGTTTGGGATGAGCAAGGCATAAAGCGTTATCACATGGTATACAGCATGGGTAAAAAAGTCGACACATGGAAAATGTGGGACGAAAATGCCGTTCTCGTTAGTGAGCGCATCTACAACGAATAACCTATCTGCCTACAAATAGAATCGTTATTGTCGTTCAAATAAGGTCCATCCAAATCGGCCCAATCACATAGGTAAGTTAATTGTTCCGCTGCGTTGCATCCAACACTGGATTCACTCATGCAGCCGATTAATGATTTTTTTTGAGCAGCACCTATTTGCTTCAGTTGCTCGTAGGCCGGCGTAACTCCTCCGCATTTTTGAAGTTTCACATTTACACCATCAAAAGCCTGCACTATTTCTTGAAGATCATCCAGTCGCTGACATGCCTCGTCTGCAATAATCGGAATGTGGGTGCGACTAGCTAGTTCAAAGGAGAACTCTCGATCCAGTTTATGAAATGGTTGCTCCAACAATATACAATTACTCTCCTCGAGCAATTCAACAATGGGCATCGCCTGTTCGACACTTCGCCATGCTTGATTGACATCCACCGCAAACGGCTTGTTACAAGTTGACCTGAAATTTCGAATAACATCCGCATCAGCAATGCCATCGAGCTTTAGCTTGAACAAGGTAAATCCCTGTAGCTCTGCAAATGCTATCTTCTGGCGCATTTCCGGCATTTCTGATACACCGAGAGTATATGTGTGAGGTACACTTTTTATCTGTATCTCACCATCCATCAGCGCATCAAAACTTTTCCTCTTGAGCTTCGTTTCCAGTTGCCAACGTGCCATATCCAAGGCTGCTAGGGCCGGCATTACATCCGGGATAATCTGAAACAATGCAGCATGCCATTCAATCGGTGAATCCAATTGTAAAGCTTCACTAATTCCCGGGCGCTGGATTGCTCGTAGGACATCATCCACCGTTGTTCCCAAATAAGGGGGAAGTGTAGCTTCTCCAAAACCCATATTCCCATCGTAAGTCAACTTTACAAACACAACATCGGTTCCCAATCGCGTACCATGTGCTATTCGAAATGGAAAACGAAAGCGTAAGAACTCAACTTCTGAATCTATTCGCATTTATGAGGAGATTTTCACCAAAAACGGAGGGTTCACAAGATTCTCTTTGTTGTAATGATTTGGGGAGTCCGAAAAATAACGAAAGGAGGCACCCGCCTCTTCCACCAACAAATGGCCCGCTGCAGTATCCCACTCCATTGTAGGACCATGACGATAATAAATATCGGCTTCTCCTGAGGCAATCATGCAAAACTTGAGGGCACTACCTGCTTTCACAAACTCCCCTATCGGAAAATCCTGCAATACAGCTTCTTCAGCTCCCAAACCATGAGAGCTGCTTCCAACAGCAATCCAGTCAGCACGCTTTGTATTTGCGCGAATTGATATCGTATTGAAACCATCATATTTATACGATCCATCGCCAAGGGAAGCAAAATAGGTCTCCCCGGAAGCAGGAACATGAATAAAACCTAATATGGGTGAGGAGTTTTCGATTAATGCCAGGTTGATAGTAAACTGATTATTTCGCTTGATAAACTCCTTCGTACCATCGAGTGGGTCTAAGCACCAATATTTCTTCCATTCCTTTCTAACCGTAAATTCGGTGGGCTGCGCCTCCTCGGACATCACAGGAAGAGACACCGGTAGCTTCGACAATTCCTCAACAAGAAAATCATGTGATTGCCTATCTGCAATGGTAAGCGGCGAAGCATCCTCTTTCCATTGAACGGAGAAATCCGCTTCGCTCTTTTCATAGACCGCCATAATGAGTCTTCCCGACTTTTCCAGCAGTTGGATGATGTGGGGGATATGTTCTTTCATGCACTAACGAATCATTCCCGCAGCTACGGTTTCGTTGGTAAATTCATCAATTAATATGAAGCTTCCCGTTGAGCGATTCGCCTTATAGGTATCGACAAAAACAGGCTGGGCTAAGCGTAAACGCACTCCGGCAATATCATTCATAAATACATCTTGAAACTCTTGGTGGAGGCGTTGACCGGTGTTTACATCCAACCGATAATCAAAAGAAGATGCAATGCATTTCAAGGATACAGACGTATGTCGGAAAATAAATTTCGAACCAACCGTTGCCGGCTTGGTACTCAACCAACAAATTTCTGCTTGCAATTCCCTAACACCCTCAGGCACACATTCCGAGGGAACTATTAAATCACCTCGGCTTACATCAATTTCATCTGACAACTCAACGGAAACAGATTCTCCGGGAAAAGCGATGTGTTGCTCGGAAAATCCGGAATTGATTCGAAGAATCGTTGAACGTAATTCTGATGGCAAAACAACAACTGACTGACCAACCTCTAATGTTCCGCCTGTTAGACGACCTGCATAATGCCTATGATCGTCCAACTCATTGGGCCTTGGACGAATAACAGCCTGAACAGATAATCGCGAAGGGCTATCCTTTTCAATTTTAACTTCCAAATCATGCAGAGCATCGAGAACTGTTTTCCCGGAATACCATTTCATCTGACCTGATGCATCCACTACATTGTCTCCATCCAATGCAGAAATGGGAATACATTGAATGGATTCGAACTCCAATTCGCTAATTGCGCTCAACATGTCGTGGCTTATTGTATCGAACACATCGTGGGAAAAATCAACCAGATCCATTTTATTGACACATAAAATCAGATGCGGCACGCGCAGCAGAGCTGCAATTATGGCGTGCCTTCTGGATTGTTCTTGCACTCCCTTACGAGCATCGATCAACACAATCATGGCATCTGCGGTGGAGGCACCCGTAACCATATTGCGGGTGTACTGAACGTGTCCGGGCGTATCGGCAATGATGAATTTTCGCTTCGGGGTTGAAAAATAACGATATGCAACATCAATAGTAATTCCCTGCTCCCTTTCCGCTCGTAAGCCATCCGTTGCAAGAGAAAGGTCGACAAAATTCAACCCCTTTTTCAGGCTTGACTGACGAAGTGACTCCATTTGATCATCAAAAAGAGACTTACTATCGAACAACAATCTTCCAATGAGCGTGCTCTTGCCATCATCTACGCTGCCTGCGGTGGCAAAGCGTAACATTTTACGTTGTTGATTTTCCATGATATGACCGTGTCAAAGTCCGAAAGTAGTCGAAAAGCGAGCATCTCAAATGCTCAACGCCTGTTATAGCAAAATCATGCTATTTTTACCCCCAATACATTAAGATTATGAGAGAAATTCAATTCAGAGAAGCTATCTGTGAAGCTATGTCGGAAGAAATGCGCCGAGATGAGTCTGTATTCTTGCTTGGGGAAGAGGTTGCTGAATACAACGGAGCATACAAGGCCTCTAAAGGCATGTTGGATGAGTTTGGTGCAAAACGCGTTATAGATACTCCTATTGCTGAACTTGGATTTTCTGGTATTGCCGTTGGCGCTGCCATGAACGGACTTCGTCCTATCGTGGAGTTCATGACTTGGAACTTTGCAATTTTGGCTGCCGACCAGATTATTAACTCAGCAGCCAAGATGCTCCAAATGAGCGGTGGTCAATACAACGTTCCAATCGTTTTCCGGGGCCCCAATGGAACAGCAGGTCAACTGGCTGCCACTCACTCGCAGAGCTTTGAATCTATGTACGCGCACGTTCCGGGCTTGAAAGTAATTACACCATCCAACCCATACGATGCGAAAGGCTTATTAAAGGCCGCCATTCGTGATAACGATCCCGTTGTGTTTTTCGAAAGCGAAAAAATGTATGGTGATAAAGGTCTCGTACCGGATGGTGAGTACATCATTCCCATTGGACTTGCTGATATTAAAAAAGAAGGAACGGATGTAACCCTCGTTTCATTCGGCAAAATCATGAAAGTCGCTTTGGCAGCAGCAGCCGAACTCGAGAAAGAAGGAATCAGCATGGAAGTAATTGATTTGCGTACAATACGCCCTCTCGATATTGACACAATTGTTCAGTCGGTTAAAAAGACCAACCGCCTAATTATTCTCGAAGAATCTTGGCCTGTTGCCAGCATCTCAACAGAAATTGCTTACCGTGTTCAGCGTCATGCTTTCGATTACCTCGATGCACCTATCCGCCGACTCACACAAAGCGATACTCCTTTTGCATTTGCTACCACGCTTATCGACGCTGCCTTACCGCAAGTTGAAGACGTTGTAAGAACTGCTAAAGAAGTTCTCTACCGATAGACAATCCACTAGAACCTCATAAAAAAAGCCGCTTGATGCGGCTTTTTTATTTCTTTTCAATCCGATAAATTATCGGCGTATAACACGCTCCACTTTTCTTCCTCGACTTGTTTGAACATCTAGTAGATACGTTCCCACGATGAGAGGCAATCGCACCTGAGCGCGTGTTGCCGCCGGACGCAGTGTCTCAACCAATTTACCATCGAGACTGTAGACGTGAATGGACTGGATTGCATCCTTGCCGGCGTTTACCATTACCCATCCATTGGAAGTTGGATTGGGAGAGACTGAGAACAAGCGACTCATCTCCTTCACCCCGGTAATAGTGGTGTTCAACGTGTGACTTGCCATTTCCACAGGATCAGGTCCCTCTTGCCAATACATCTCTTCAAAGGAGTTAATGAGCGGGTGATCATAAGCGAACATCTCCTCGTTCCATTTGGGAGGGAGCGACTGATACCAAAAGCGAGCAGTAACCGTTACGTTTCCGCTAATGCCATCGAGAGGAATGTGATAGTGAACATCATCGGTACCTGAACCCTCAATGCCATTGATCGCATTGAAATTTGGGTCAGTAGCTGCTGCCCCCACGACCATCGTTGTGTCGTAAGCAGCATGGGTTGTGCTGAATCCCGTTGGCACAAGGCGATTATCCTTAATCATGTGATGAGCGCGCTCAAGAACCGTTGTAACGTTACCCAGGACATCGCCCATTACCATTTCATAAATCTGCACCTCATTAGCATCATCTGTAATGATATCATAATGCGGTTCCCAAGTGGGATCTTGACCTTGAACTTCAAAATCAGGGTTTATTCTTCCTGAGTGAAAGACCTCGTTTCCTTCTTCATCTGTCATGACAAACTCCACGAATGCACGACGCGCAGGATAACCACTTGGCATTTTATGTCCTGCTTTGTTGCTGATTCTAACCGTGTATCGAGCTGTATCAGAATCGATAAGTCCCGGAATAATTTCAATATCGGCAGTGTGGTTCTGAAGATTATCCAGTGTTCGATCGATTACCGTTTGGAAATGCTCCTCGTTGGCAGTCAATCCCAACTCATCAATTCTGTTTTTCATGAGTTCGAGCATAAAGCTATTTCCGCCCACCAACCAGTGTTGCGCGAAAGGCTCACGTCCCGGCAGCCAGTCATAGCCTGAGGCCACGATGATTGGTTCTTCTGTTTTGGGCATGTGACATCCCTGACACTCTACTGAATTAAAATCTTGAGTATTGTATGAACTATTCAACCATTCATGATAGGTCGCTTGCTCTATGAAGGTTGTACCTGTCGCATTGCCCTGTAAATCGGCTGTGTTTGTAATAAGGGAGTGACATCCGGCACAACTTTCCGACTTTGAAGCCTTCGCATGTGCCACAGGCGCTACACCAACAAAATTGGCCATGATGAAGTCCTGCATAGGCAAACCATTTTTGGGTATATCGAAGATGGGGCCCCAAATTGTATCCGGATTGTAGTGCAACTCTCCCGAGAAGAAAAGACCGGTAGTCTCGATTTGCTGAGCATGACAAGCCATGCAACTCACGCCATCACGCGCAATCGAATCCGCATCGAGCATATCGGTCGTATAAAACTCTACCCCATCGTGTTCTGCTTCGAAGCGTCCCATGGGAGCGTGACACGAAGTGCACTTGTTTGTTAGTTCACCGGCATGACCCGGATTCACCAACGTTTCGTGAGCTAGTTTGGCACGCCACATGGGATCTTTGGCCGAATTGGCCATTATAGTAGCGCGCCAGTTTTCAGAAGGTCCAACATTCACCCCATTGCCATCTACCAATGCCAGTGGTGGATTCGCAATATCCTGGTCTACTCCGTGACAACCTGCGCAACGGCCCGAGCCCATAAACATATCGGAACTTCCAGTTGGCAAACCTCCAGTGACATTTCTATATCCCGCGAGCTCTTCCGCTGAATGATAGCCGGTTGGTTTGCGCTTTTGATATGCTGCAGTCAACAATACAAACACAACGGATGCTGCCGCAATTACGAGCACCTTTGACGAACCTAAAGACTTCTTCCAAAAATCCATACACCTGTATTATTATATCGAAATTACAATTCGAATCATTAAACACCCGAACGACTCACCAAACTTCCAGCTTCTCGATACATTCCTTTCCCAGGAGCTGGTTGATGCCGTCCATTAGTTTGGTTTTTTGGAAGGAAAGCTCTTGCTTTAATGGTCCACTGTCCATTTTAAGGACCAATGTTTTACCATGTAGCCTGCCCTCTTTGGTTTTTTTCCAAATAACCTCACCAACCACTTCTCTATAACAACGTAAAACCTCCATTTCTTGGTAACGTTGCTCCATTCCGCTTCGACGAAGCATCTCATTGATGAGTTGCTTGAGCGGATTATCTGTGTAAGTTCGATTTGACATCGCTTCAAATATGGTTAAAAATTTCAGCGAATTGATTCCAATTTACCACCAACTACCTCCCAGGCTTGCCATGAAATATTTGCAGAACGCAGTACTTCGGGCATGCGGCCTGTACTCGTATCCGAAATAAACATTTGACCAACCTCGTTGCGAGCCAACCATGAAACAATGTTCGCTACCCGATGCTCATCAATCTTGTCAAAAAAATCATCCAATAAAAGAATAGGCTTCACGCCCGTTGCTTCCTTCAAAAAGAGGTATTGCGCAAACTTTAGTGCAAACAGGTAAGATTTCTGTTGCCCCTGAGAAGCGAATTTTTTAATCGGATTGCCTTCGATTAAAAAGTCAAGGTCATCGCGATGGATACCGGAAGACGTGCGTTCCAACTGGCGATCGCGCCTGCGGTTGTTTTGAAGAATCGCCTCCATCCCTCGCTCATTCAACTCAGAATCGTATTGCAAAGAGACCTCTTCCGCTCCAGAGGCAATTTCATGGTAAACACGCTGAAAAACAGTTTGAAAATTTCGCAAGAAACTCAAGCGTGCCTCATGGATTAAACCGGCATGCTGTATTAACTGAACATCCCAAATCTCTAGGAACTCCTCCGGAAAATGCGCTTGCCCTGAATACGTCTTCAAAACTGTATTGCGTTGCAAGAGAGCATGATTGTATGCAATTAGATTTTCCAGATACCCCTTGGATACGTGAGCCAACGTGCTATCCAGGAATTTCCTGCGCACTTCACTTCCCTCCCAAATCAATTCGATATCGTAGGGTGTGATCATTACACATGGCAACAATCCAATATGCTCCGACAATCGATCGTACTCTTTGTGATTTCGCTTAAAGATTTTTCGCTGATTTCGTCGAACCGAGCACACAATTTGCTCCGGTTGGTCATTTCTCATGAATTCACCGCTCACTGCAAATTGATCGGCTCCGAATTTTATATTCTGAGAATCGACCGGATTGAAATAACTCTTGCAACTGGAAAGGTAATGAATGGCATCGAGCAAATTGGTTTTCCCTGCCCCATTACGACCCAAAAAACAAACTGCATTCGCATTGAACTCCAGTTTCAACTCCTCATAATTCTTGAAGTTGTACAACGATAATTGATTCAACCGAATTTCATTCATAACGCTCAATACCAATGCACGCTAAAATCGGATGCGCCTGCCCCAAAGTTTATATACTCACGATTTAACTCTTCCAAGTAAAGGAATTCACGCTCTAATTCTACCAAAGCGTCCTCATCTTCATCTAACACCACCGTGCGCTCCGACTCTACAAAACCGGGCCAGGCATTTTGAGGCACACTCGCATCGAATGCCAGGACATGCCCCATCCATTGATTGGATTCCGGCTTGAATACTTTGTAAAAACGAACCTCTACGCTCTTTCCTCGAATCACCATTATCTGCGATTTCAGCAGCATAACAGAATCTATTCGTTCTTCGTTTTCTTCGTACTTATTCTTCAGATACAGCCCGGCAAGTGATTCCCGTGTGGATAATGTGCTTGGCATACGGCCCACACTTCCATTATCCCAGAGAATACCATAAAGTGTATGAACCTGATTCTTCATGCGTGATATTCGGCTTATGAGCGAGTCCGACGGAGCCAAACCATGTTCCCAATCAAACCTCATTAGATCGACCAACAACTCTCCTCGATTCGCTGCATAGGCCTTACTGAAAAAAGTGGCAACTTCCTTCTCCTTGCGCGCAGGTTGCAAAAGAGAGCAATAGTCAAGGAGTAAATCCGTATTGAATCCATACCCTTCTTCCGCACTGCTTTTCAAACGCTTCAATTCATTGCGAGCCTCTACCAGAATTTGAGGAATCAAATATTTATACGATTCGACGTGGAGCCAATTACTATCAGCAGCAACCGCCATTAAGTGATAGATACTCTCCTCGTATTCATCAATAGCAAGCAGTTGCATCAATCGAGGAATAAGCGGCCCAGCCAACTTCACCGAATCGAATAATGCTTCGCAGCCACTGCCACCCATTTCATCAAAAACAATAGGAGGCTCTTCTACTACCAACCGAGCATATGTGCGCCACGCATATTCGGTTTTGATGCGCAGCAACACAGCCAACAACTCATACTGATAGCTTGCACTATCGGGATAACTCACAAACTCCTTCGCTATAAAATCGACGTTCGATCGTGAGGTGTCAGCAGCCAAACCTGTGACTAGTTTGGCTTTTACATGGGTGGCATCTTCTCCTGTAAAAAAGGGCAAATCGCTCAGCAACGTGCGCATCCTTCCTACCGACTCTTGAGAAAAATCCATTTCTCCTGTAATTTGAAGTGCTCTATTTCGCAGAATCGAATCGGGCGAAATCAGTGCATCGAAGTAAGCGTTGTCGCGTATCTCGAAATGCGGGAAGGGAAAGATGGTATCGGTCGAACGAAAATTCTCGAAAGCAATTTTGACAAAATCAGGTACGCCTGAAACGGAGTCATAGCAAGTGGAAAGATGATAAAATGATTTATTGAAAAGGACCATTCGGTGCATGAAGCGACGCGTGGTTAAGGTATCACCAACGATGAATGTGAATGTTGCTCCGTTCTCACTCCAGTTAATCTCTTCCGAGATCATATTCATATCCACCCCCAACACGAGGTCGCGCTTCTCTCGCTGAAACACAACCTTATCCTCACCGTCAGAGTATTCGTGGTATCGCTGAAAATCGATTTGAATAATGTGTGCGGCACCCGGAGGCTGGAGTGCGACAGAAGCATTGGTTCCGAATGGAGAATCTTGATCCTCATCCAAATCAGGATTAAAAACATCTGCATCAAAAGTTGATTGCGGAGTGTAGGGCAGTTTCGTGGTAAAGTGCAATTCAGGATGGGTGTATGTCATGTATTGCAAATAGATCGGGTTTTGAATTTGAAGTGACCCGAACCATTCCATTCGATTGCTCTCTTCAGCACAGTTCGTTGCCATTACGATGTAGCTTAAGCCATTAACGATGAAGCGCGCATGCTCCTTGCCATGAAGCCCGGAGAGTTCGGCCTGTAGAATGGTCCTTCCCTCTTGAGAGATTGTTCGCGATGAAACAACCTGAAATTGGCGATCATCGCAGTAAGCCCTAAGAAAACGATTCAGTTCATATTGATCCTCGTCCAAAAAACCGGGAAATTCTATCACATGACGTCTTACGTAGTAATACGTCTCGTTATCGGGGGTTGAAGCGTTTACTTCAAAGTCAGCTTCTTGCGACAAACTGCTCGAAGGATTCTCATAACTGATTCTCCTGGCAGGAAGTTCAACACTGACAGAGCCGTCAGGAGATAGCCAACGATTTTTCCCATTAGTCAACTCGTCAATTTGCACTTCATCGAAAAAAAATGCACCATATCCACTTCGAACCTTTTCGCCTGTTGCTGCGACTTTGAGAATGACAAGCTCGTCCGATAATGGAATAACCACTTGTCGCTGATAATCGCCCCTCCTGGTTTTATTCAGCACATCAATTCCCTGGTACTCGCCAACGCGCTTAATACTTTTTGAAATTAGTTCTCCGGCCACCGCCTCATACATGACGCTGTCCAACATCGAAAAAATACCGTTGGAGTTGTATTTGGTTAATGCAGAATAATTTTTAATTCGTGTAATTGTGAAGCTCGCAGAGTTGGGCATATCCAGCGACATCCAAGTAGATGAATGCTCATTAGCTGCCACATGATTTGTGCTTGAAGGCAGGCTTACCGTGATGCGTCCATCTGGTGTAGTAAAAGGCTTGCTTTCATGTTCAAAAACACGCTTGTCTATTTCTTTACGACGCTTGGAATTGCGATTGCCCTTATTGATTGGCTTTACTATGTAACCCTTTGAGCGGAGTGATTCGATAACCCCACCATCTCCCGGCAAATGGGCACATCCCATCGCTGCAAATACCGTTTTTCCTGAACTGCAAACACTGTCAATTTTTTGAACAAACAATTTGTTGCGCTCAAGTAAGATGTAGGTCAGAAATGACTTGGGCGTTGCATTACGACTAAGAGAATCGATAAAATCCAAATCCTGTCGGCGGTAGGCAGGCTCGAGTTGTCGATACAACTCTTCCAGCTCTTGAATATCTCCTTCATCCCATTCACGGTTGTCCATTTCTCGGGCATTATCTGCTCCCGCCTTTCGAATAAACTCATCGCTCTGAGCGTAGGTCTCGAGTCCCATCGTTTGCCTACCCATTTTCTTCGCGGTCTGGTAGATATACATGTCGAGCCAGGTGTCCTCTTCGTAATCAGCACCGCCTGAGCCGTATCGATACATGAGGTAATTGAGTACCGGCGGATTAAAAGCCAAAGCTTCGCTCAACTGCTCTGTTAACGACAGATCGCCGCCCAATTTCCAGACGCCTTTCAAGTTGGGAAGAGGAGAATCGCTGTCATAGTCATAATAGGATTCATCTGAGCCACTTTCATTGAGCATTGAAACCACTTGGGGATCATTAAAAACGGCCTTTAACCATTCCTCCGGCTCTAATTCCAAAGCAACCACATCCGCAGTTTGCATTGCATCGTAGAAAGGATCGCCCAACTCAAAAGCCAATTTCCCGCTGATGTGCATGGTCCCATATAGGTAGGAAGGCTTTTTCAAACCGTTTCCGGTGACCTCCCAGAACAAACTTTGATAGGTTGGCTGCGCAAAAATTCCGGCACTGATTACCTGGACCATGACAACCAGGAAGTTGCGATATGTAAGGGAGAGGAGTGGGTGCACAGAAGGTCGTAATCCGGTCAAAAATAGGGAGGATGCGACGCTAAGTGAGCATAATTGTGATATGATAGCCGAAATCGATTATTTTTGCCGCCGCATAACATTGAAAAATATGTCAAAACAAGATACCCCTAAAGAAGAAGCAATTGTTGACATCCAACAAGTAGCCTCTAAAACGGAACAGTTTTTCGAACAAAACCGCAAGACCCTGTCAATCGGTATGGGTGCTGTAGTATTGGTATTGGGTGGGTTTTTCGCCTTCCAATTCCTTTACAAGAAACCACGTGAAGTGGAAGCCTCGAATGCGGCAATCAAAGCTGACTTGCTGGTAGAAATGGACTCTATTCGTCTGGCAGTAATGGGCGATGCCAACTTCGAAGGTTACGAGGCAATTGCCACTAACTACAGCGGCACCAAGGTGGCCAACCGTGCACATTTCTGGTGTGGTGTTTACTATCGCGACATCGCGAAAGACTATAACACAGCATTGGAACATTTCAAGCAAGCAAGTTTCGACGATGAAGCTATGAATGTTGAGCTCACCGGTTGCATTGGCGACATGTATGTTATGAATAATGACTTGGAGCAAGGAGCTAGCTGGTTGGAAAAGGCAGCGAAGCAAGCTAACAGCAGTGCTAGCCGCGACTACACAGGTCCACTTTACAATCTTAAGGCAAGTAAAGTGTATATGGAATTGGGCAATAACGCTAAAGCTGAGGCCCTTCTTCAATACGTAATCGATAATTACGACAAGCGCTCTCAAGAGTACGGAGAATCGGAGAAACTCCTCTCCTACCTCAAGGCGAAGGAGTAATTCCGATGGCAACCCAGAATCTTTCAGGATACGATAAAGAACATCTTCCCGATGCACAGTCTATGCGCATCGGGATTGTTGTTTCTGAATGGAACGATCATATAACATCCAACCTGCTGAAAGGCTGTGTTGATGCATTGACGGATTGTGGTGTTCAAAGTCGCAACATACTCGTTGCGCACGTACCCGGGAGTTTCGAACTTGCGACGGGTGCTCAAATGCTTTTCGACAATCACAGGCCCGAAGCAGTCATCTGTTTGGGTTGTGTAATACGAGGCGAAACAGCACACTTCGACTTCGTATGCCAAGCGTGTGCTTCAGGCATTCAACAGCTGGCTCTCAAAACAGGCAAGCCCGTCATTTTCGGTGTACTCACCGACGACAGTGAAGAGCAGTCTATTGCTCGCAGCGGCGGCAGCAAAGGAAACAAGGGCATTGAAGCTGCTATTACAGCAATTAAAATGATTGGTTTGAAACGCGAATTGGAAAGTAATTCGTGGTAAGACGCTAGATTGCTATTACACCACCATTTCCTGGAAAGAAAGTTCCTCCTTCCCCTTCTTCGTCAATCGATAGCCCGAGTTGTTTTTATTCATGATGTAGCCATCGAGGTACAAGTTTGCAACACGTTCACCCAACTGAGCGCTTCGAGTCGAATGCGCATCGTCATGTTCTATGCGACTCCAAAACGCCGTTTCCAACTGAGTAAGCTTAATAAGTTCGTTCTTATTGTTCTTCTTGTAGGTTTGAATAATATCGAGAATGACGTAATCGTATTTGTCCAGGAACATGAGCAGAATAGTTGGCAGGTTAATATAGCTTGGCGTGTTAACGCGGGGCTAATATAGAATCTACATTGGGGGAGTATTGTGAGCAAGTCGCAACCTTTTGCTCACAACTTTTCAACCTATCTAAAATCTGTCGAATCTTCATCTCTTGATAATTTCTTGAACGTAGGGAGAATTATCCTACCTTGCATATACATTCCGATTCAATTCCATGAGAAAATTTCTACTAGCGATTTTAACCTTTGGTGCTTTACACTCCAATGCGCAAATCACGATTAACAGCAATCATCTGCCCAACAGCGGAGACCTTTTATACACTCGCTCAGCAACTTTCCTTACCAATGTGGACTTAGAAGCTACCGGCCCAAATTACACGTGGACATTCGGAAATGATGTGATTCAATCGGGTGTTGTGGATGCAGGAACCGAGTGCGCTCCGTTGAGTTCCCTTTCAATCGTTAATCAATTACTCTTCAATAATTTTCTTTATCCGGAATACGACTCCGATTTCGGCATTGGAACAACCCTCATTGAAAACCCCTTCATTGCAATTGAAGACGCGTATCAAGTTTATAAGAACAGCGGAGGTGTATACGCAATGACTGGGTTGGTAGCTACTGTGAGCGGCGTACCGCTTGCAGCACAATACGATGATCGCGACATTATCTATGACCTACCTCTCACCTATCCTGCGTCCGGAAACTCGCATTCTGTGTTGCAACTGGATGTCCCAAGCGTTGCATATTATGGTACCGATCAATATCGAAACTACACATGCGATGGTTGGGGTACATTGGAACTTTATGGTCAGTCGTTCGATGTGCTTCGCGTGAAATCAACACTTACCGGATTCGATTCGGTAGCAGTTAACTTCAATGGCTTGCCGCTTGGATTTCAATTCCCGAAGGACATTACAACCTACCAATGG
>JBKCGW010000262.1:0-3442 GCA_046303175.1 Flavobacteriales bacterium | reverse complement strand
ATATACCGTAGGTAACGAACAGGAATATCACTTCAAGGTCTTGTTCAAGATTTTGAAGAAGCTTGGCTTTGAAAAGGCCGACCAGTGTTACCACCTTAGTTACGGCATGGTGGAGTTACCGGAGGGAAAGATGAAGTCCCGTGAGGGAACAGTGGTGGATGCTGACGATTTGATGGAAGAGATGGCATCAGTGGCTCATGAAGTATCTGCTGAGCAAGGAAAATTGGAGGGACTTCCGGAAGACGAGAAGCAGGCGCTCTATCATACCATAGGTATGGCGGCATTGAAGTATTTCTTGCTCCGTGTCGACCCGAAGAAGAACATGCTGTTTGACCCGAAGGAAAGTATCGACTTCAACGGTAATACAGGTCCTTCCGTTCAGTATACCTTTGTTCGTACCCAAGCGATTCAGCGTCGTTACCAGGAGGGTAATCCCGGATTTCAGTCGAAGCAAGCATCGTTTGGCGACCATGCCTTGAGTGCTGCTGAATTGGATGTGGTAGCGAAAATCTATGAATGGCCATCCGTGTTGCGCACGGCAGCGAGTACCTATAACCCTGCAGATATCGCTCACTACTGCTACGACCTTGCAAAGCTTTATAACACCTTCTACCAAGACCACCAGATTGTTCGCGAGACTGATGAGCAGGCGCGTAATTTTCGCTTGGCATTGACCTACAAAACAGGAGTGGTGATTCGAGAGGGCATGCGTTTGTTAGGCATCGGTATGCCGGACCGTATGTAATGTGAAAAACTTCCATGGTGTTTATTATTTAGAATCGATTTTAATAAGATATTTGCGGCGTTATGAAACTCATTATCGCCGACAGCAATCTTTTGATCCGAGCAGGCCTGAACGCCGTGCTCAGCCAATACGGCGATATTGAAATCTGCGGCGAAGCTTCTTCCGAGAAACAATTGCTCGAGATGGTAAAGAGCTTTCAGCCTGATGTCGTTCTCATCGATTTCGCTGCGCAAAACTTCAGTATTGATGTTGTGCCGTCAATTCACAGGTCTTCCAAGCACATTCGTTTTGTAGCCATCACAGGTGAGCAATCGGGCGTGACCATTGTAAACGCCTTGCGTGCCGGTGTGGTGAGCTACATCAAGAAGGATTGCGATGTCCACGAGATTGTGGACAGTGTGCGCGAGACAGCTGCTGGCGGACGTTTTTTCTGCGGACAGATTCTCAACACCATCCGAAAGGAGTCGATAGACGTAAATGACCTGGAGCTGACCGAATTCAATTGCGAACCCGTGAACATCAGCGAACGGGAATTGGAAATCATTACGCTTATCGCAGAAGGCTATACGAATGTGGAGATTGCGGAGAAGCTTTTCCTTTCGCCGCATACCGTGAATACCCACCGCAAGAACATTCTTCAAAAGCTGGGCGTCAACAATACCGCTGCCATCGTGATGTATGCGGTGAAGACGCAGCTCGTGAGTCCCAATAAGTTTCTGTTTAGTCCAAGCCTGTCTTAGTTTTCTCTGCGCCTTTGCGGTTGATCAGAGTTGAAAGTTGAAAGTTGAAGGTTGACGGTTGAAAGAGGGCGCCTGCTATAATCCTGCAATCCTGCAATCCTACAATCCTGCAATCCTACAATCCTTGCTTTACTCTCTTTGCGCCTTTGCTGTTCGGAAAATCAACCGCCGAGGCGCAAAGAGCGCAAATAGAAATTCATAGCGGTACTGCGGTAATTCTGCTTCCCTCACTTATTTTTGCCTAAGGCCGCATCAATTGACATGCAGCTCCCATAAACAACGTTCGCTAAATGATAGCAACTCAAAAGATAGAGGTCATCAAAACCTCGCAAAGCCGATTGAAGGAAGTCAACTGGGAAGATCTCGGTTTTGGCAAAATCTTCAGCGACCACATGGCCGTGATCGAATACCGCGACGGTCAGTGGACCAACGCGCAAATCCGTCCGTATGGCCCTATGCAATTCAGTCCTGCTATCAGCGCTCTGCATTACGGTCAGGCGATCTTCGAAGGATTGAAAGCCTTCAAGAGTTCCAAGGATGAAGTCTTTATTTTTCGTCCGGAGAAAAATGCGGAGCGTTTGAATGAATCGGCTCGTCGCATGTGCATGCCGGAGTTGCCTGTTGAGCTTTTCATGGAAGCGTTGACGCAGCTTATTAAGCTCGATTCAGGATGGATTCCCAAAGGAGAGGGCGAATCCCTCTACATCCGTCCGCACATGTTTGCCATCGATGAATACGTGGGCGTGCGCCCTTCGGAAACCTATATGTTCGTCATCTTCAGTGGTCCTGTAGGCAAATACTACACCGCTGAGTTGAAAGTGAAAATTGAAACCGACTATACTCGCGCCGTTCGCGGCGGTACAGGGCATGCCAAGGCTGCCGGCAACTACGGAGCATCACTTTACCCAACGCAAAAGGCCAAGGATGAAGGCTACGACCAAGTGCTTTGGACCGATGCGCAGACGCATGAATACTTTGAAGAGAGTGGTACCATGAACGTGATGTTCCTTTCAGGAAATACGGTTATGACACCTGCATTGAGTGACTCGATTCTAGCCGGTGTTACTCGCAATAGCGTCCTTCAGTTGGCGCGCGATTGGGGCTACGATGTGCAAGAGCGCAAAGTATCGGTAGCTGAAATTGTGGATCTGCTGAAGGCCGGAAAGCTCGATGGCGCATTTGGTGTAGGAACAGCGGCTACAATTGCGCCTATTCGCACCATCCATCACAATGGCGTAGATTATACGATTAACCCGAACGGCAGCCAGAGTTTTGCCGATCGTGTTAGCACGTATCTCGATCACTTGAAGCGCGGATTGGAAAACGACGCGCATCAGTGGAATTACCGCGTGATGTAATTGAAACTGCAGCCGATATTCTAACTTCGCCCCACCTATGGCGCGCATTGATTTTTCGAAGATTCAGATTCACGGGAACCCGCGTCCCGCAGATTTTCCGCAAACAAAATTCATCGCAGGTGCTGCACCTTTTTTGGGCGGCCCCTACGCGAGTATGTACACCATACGTCCATGGACCATTCGCCAGTACGCAGGATTCAGCACGGCCGAAGCTTCGAATGCATTCTATCGTCGCAACCTGGCTGCCGGACAAAAGGGCCTAAGTGTTGCGTTCGACTTGGCCACCCACCGCGGCTACGATAGCGACCATCCGCGCGTAGTGGGCGATGTAGGAAAGGCCGGTGTTGCAATTGATTCCATCCTCGATATGAAAGTGTTGTTCGATGGCATTCCACTCCATGAGATGAGTGTATCGATGACCATGAACGGCGCTGTCATTCCGATTCTCGCTTTTTATATCGTTGCCGCCGAAGAACAAGGCGTTCGTCCCGAGCAATTGCAAGGAACCATTCAGAACGACATCCTCAAGGAGTTCATGGTGCGCAATACCTATATCTATCCGCCTACACCGAGCATGCGCATTGTGAGTGATATTTTTC
>JBKCGW010000261.1:0-2005 GCA_046303175.1 Flavobacteriales bacterium | reverse complement strand
TCGCCCCTACATATAGTTCGGGCACGTCTTCGCATTCATCTTCCTCGGGAACTTAGAGAAGGTATGCAGAAGCGAAAACTCCAATCCGCCGCGACCATTGCTGGCGGGTGTAAGTGAGCTGGTGTTGATGTCGTAACTGATGGCTCCGTTCCATGCACCGTATTGCATGCCGACTACAAAAAAGCCGGAGTCTTTTGCACGAACGAACAAACCGGCATACACACCGTTGCGCGCCCACGGCTTTTCGCTCAGGGTGTAGTGAGCGAGTCCGCCGAGATTGAATTCGGTGTATTTCCCTTGACGCATCAACAGCATCATAGGTTCAATGGTGAGTTCGTTGTTGATGCTCTGCTTGTAGCTTCCGTGCAAATTGAAACGACTATCGAGCTTCACGTAGCCTTCATCAAAAAAGCTTTGCTTCGGCCTCGAGAGATTGAATAGACTGATACCTGCAGTGAATGAACGCTTTTCGTCAATGGGGCGGCTGTAGGTTGCTCCCAAATTCAGGTTGAAGTAACCGCGTCCTGCGCGAGGAAATGTCTCACCGGGAGGTTCGTTTGGGTCATAATTCACACCGTTCCATTGGCTGTCGTATGTGAGTTTGGAATAGTCGATCTTCATGGAAGTAAAGCCAAGCATGGCTCCGGCTGAAAGCGTGGCCTTGCTATCGAACGGCACCTTAAATTGATTGGCTGCCATAACATTGACGCCGGTTGTTTTCAGCTGTGAATCGCCCGCTTTGTCGGAGTAGAAAGAGATACCTCCGTGAAAGGGAAGCTCTTTGAAGTTACCATCTTCGCTATTGAAGATGCCGTCAGGCAAAGTAATATTATTGGCATCAGCTCCAAGTGCGAATGTAGAATAGGGCGTTGTTACCGAACGCCATTGGGTGCGTTGGTTGAGACCTACGCGATACGATCCGTCGAATTGTCCGCACAATGCAGGATTGAGCAGCAACGGCGATTGAAAGAACTGCGAAAAGTGAATGTCTTGGGCTGCTGTATTAAAAGCACATGTCAAAAAGATTGCACAAAAACAAAGAGCAGATAAACGTATAGAGTGGAGCATAGAGGCTTCGAAGGGTCGGTTAATTAGGTTATCGGATCACGGTAATATTTCCCTTTTCAAAATATTCTTCGCCGCCTTCGCAGGTGGCTTCGAGGTAATACACAAACACATCGGGATCTACTTTCATGCCTTTGAAAGTTCCATCCCATCCATCTCGTTGGTCGAAGGTTTCGAACACCAACTGCCCCCATCGGTTGTATATCGCCAGGTGAACTTCGGAAAGGTTCAGACCACGAACATACAACGTTTCGTTTTTATTATCTGCATTTGGAGTAAATGCTGAGGGTACAAAGATGTTCGGTGGTCCGCACACTAGATTGAGAACGCGTACTTCCACCGTATCAGTAAAACTGCATTCTGAGTCGGCAACCGTTACAGTGTAGATAGTGGTTTCGGTAGGTCTGGCCAGTGGATTGGCAATGGAAGGATTGTTCAATGTTTCGGCGGGTGTCCAGCTGTATGAATAGCCCGAAGGAGCTGCGTTGAGCAGCGAAGCTTCTCCGGATGTAATGACGTACGGATTGGCCGTTGCGATAACAAGCTGTGGACCCAGAGCGCTCACGGTCACAAGGGTTGAGTCGGAAGAGGTACAGCCGGATGGTGACAGTGACGTAACCGTGAACAAAGTGGGTTCGTTAATGATGGCCTGAACTACTGAGCTGTTTTGTCCGGCGATAATCACTTCATCGGGGGTCCAAGAGTAAGTAAATGCGGGATTGGGATTTTCTACATTCAGCGAGAGAGTTTCTCCTGAACAAATCGAAAAGTCGCCTTGCAGCGTGGTTTGGTCCTGCGCGAGTTGCACATAAACCATATCTTCCACAGCACAGCTTCCCTGGCTAATTTGAACGTAATAAAATCCGGATTCTGTGGCTAGTACATCAATATCGGTGTCAGAGCTATCGGCATTAAGCAGGTTGTTAAAGCCCCAGTTATT
>JBKCGW010000260.1:0-5243 GCA_046303175.1 Flavobacteriales bacterium | reverse complement strand
AAAAAAAAACCGGGCCCCATTTCGGAATCCGGTCTTGTTTATCAGTTTAAGCGCAACGGGTCACATCACAACCCGCGGTATCATAATTCAATTCAGGCAATGATAGAAGGTAGGATACCCCCAGTCATTCTCGCTCAATTGTATTGCTTCAAATCTTTTGATGTTGATGCGAATCTTGCATCGACGATCGTTAGAGTATGGCTTTTTTTTCATAGGTGAAGAAAAATAAAGTTAGGTCGAGAGGTTTAACGCGACCGCTCCTTTAAAGGTTACACCCGTTCAAAAAATAATTAGGGAAAGCCTGTATTAATGGGCCGGAAAAACTCCATCAGCCAAGCGAATCGACTCGCGCAGCGCCTCAGAATCCAACCCCAACTCAATACCCTGGCCTTGCAAATGATGTATCATCATCTCCGTTGGCATATTGCCCGTGAGCTTATCGGTTGCCATGGGACAACCTCCCAATCCTTTGATAGCTCCATCAAATCGTTTGCAACCCGCTTGTAAGGCGGCATCCAATTTTTCAATGCAATTTGCAGGCGTGCTGTGCAGGTGCGCTCCGAACTCTACTTCAGGAAGAGATGGAATGAGTGTATTAAACAAAGCGCCGATACTATCCGGAGAGGCTATTCCAATGGTATCGCTCAACGCCAGTATACGAATGCCAAATTCGCGATGCAGTCGGTCGCACCAATGAACGGCCAGTTCGGGACTCCAGGCATCTCCATATGGATTGCCGAATCCCATAGATATATAAACCACCAACTCTTTCTGGTTTCTTGCGCAGATATCTGCCACCTCGCCCACTCGGGCTAACGACTCTTCAATGCCTGCATTCGTATTGCGCTGCTGAAATGTTTCAGAAATGGAAAATGGATAACCGAGGTAATGAATTTCTCCATACTCGGCTGCATCTTGAGCACCTCGTGTATTAGCCACGATGGCCAACAATTTCGATTTAGCCTCGCTCAAATCGAGTTTCGAAAGCACCTCGGCTGTGTCGCGCATTTGAGGTATCGCTTTGGGAGAAACAAAACTTCCGAAATCAATCGTATCGAATCCCACACGCAACAACTGATTGATGTAGTTCACCTTGGCTTCCGTCGGAATCCATTCGCTGATACCTTGCATAGCATCGCGCGGGCACTCGATGATTTTGATGTCGTTCATGCAACAAAAGTAACGCGTTCAATTCAGACAGAGTATGGACGCGCAGCAACGCGTCCGATAACTTAAGAAGGGCTTACGGAAGAGTTGGCTGATTACGGATTAGCGGAACGGGCTGTTTATTGTGAATCGGCTGATTTCGAATTCAGAATGCAATCATCTAATACTGATCCCACGGCTGAAGCCGTGGGCTGTTTTGCGACAAATGGAAGGAACTCCCGTAATTCGCAGGTCCAATTCGCCACTCGCCACTCGCCCCTAATCCCTCGCCCCTATCCACCTCCTCCTATACTCCCCACCCGCATCATACTGCCTCGCTTGCTTCGCCACGTCAAAATACCGATTGCCTCGCGGATCATTTCCTACACCGGCCAAATAGGCCCAATTTCCCCAGTTACTCGCCACGTCGTAATCAATCAGCTCTTGCTCGAAATAAGCAGCGCCATAACGCCAGTCCAATTTCAAATCGTTGCATAAATAACTCGCCACTATCTGTCTGCCCCGATTACTCATGAAGCCTGTCAGTCGAAGCTCATTCATATTGGCATCCACAAAGTCGACACCTGTTTGCCCATTGATCCAACGCTGCAATGCTTCAGAGTCATCGATTGTTTTTGGAGCACGTCCTTGAATTCCTCCCTTTTGAAAAAACTTAGCCTTGTGCTTCTTCATAGCAAAACGGAAATAGTCGCGCCATATCAATTCAAAAATCAGCCAATAGGTGGAATCATTGGCACCGTGCTTTTCTTCATATTCCTTTATCATGAAATAAATAGTGCGGGGGGAAATACATCCCTTGGCCAGCCAGGGCGAAAACTTCGACGAATAATCGGCCCCAACCAATCCATTACGGGTTTCCTTGTAACTCGACAAACAACCGGAATCCATTAGATAATGCTGAGCGCGTTCCATGGCCGCTCGCTCTCCGCCGCGAAACTCAAGAACCGCCCTGCTATCGAAAGGAAGAAACTCAAGATGCAGACTTTTCAAATCCGGTATGCGTGTAGGCTTTAAATCGGGAGTTGGAATAATGGAAGGCGACACAAATTCCTTTCGAATGCGAGCGTCGCGCTCAGCTCGTTTACGAAAGTCGGTAAACACCTCAGGAATATCCCTCACACTGAAAGGCAAATCATCGGGGTGAAATAAGGTTGAGGTACTGGTAACCGTCCATTCAATTCCATTCTTGTTCAATGCTTGGGAAACTGCAGCCTGTGTCTTCAACTCATAAATCCCCACTTCCTTCTTCGCAAAAACTTCCGACACACCATAGTCTGAGGCAATTTTCGGAATCACCTCTTCCGCTCTTCCCATTACTACCTGGAGATGCGCATTCGCGTTCAGCAAGGATTGCTGCAAATCGGCTAATGACTCCAATAAAAACTGCAACCGTCTTGAACCCATTCGCTTAAAACCGAATTGCTCTTGCTGCATCGATTGCCAATCAAAACAAAATACAGGAACAATGGAATCGTGTCGCTGAAGCGCCGCATGCAAAAGCTCATTGTCTCTCAACCTCAAATCGGTGGTAAACCACACTAACGCCACTCCTTTCTTCATGAAGTTCAAACAGCCAATGGAGGTTGAATGTTCGCGGGAAGGCTAAAGGATTATAGGATTGTAAGAGTATAGGATTATAGGGGTGTGAAATAGTATGATAGAGAATCTCAATTGCACAACACCCCTCAGAAAACGATTTCCCTCACCCCCTCAACATCGCGAATGGTGATTGTATTCATTCCGTCGGTGTAGTGAGATGCAATCTGAGGCCATTCAATAAATACAAATGCTCCTATTTCAAGATATTCTTCGAAGCCAATATCCATTAGCTCTTCAGCACGGGAGATTCGATACAAATCGAAATGAAAAAGCTTGCGACCATCGGCAAGGGTATATTCATTGACTAGCGAAAACGTCGGACTGCCAGCGAAATGCAAATTCAACGCTTTGCAAATTCCCTGAATAAATGTCGTTTTTCCCGCGCCCATTTCACCGTAGACAGCAAATTGACCACCTTTCGGAAAGCGCTCCAAAAAGGTATTGGCAACAACCTGCATTTCTTCTGTCACCGCTGCGGTATACGTATGGGTTGATTTGCCGTTCAATGCACTACAGATATTGATGCAGAACAGGGCGCGCCTCCGCCACCCCTAAATCCTACATTCCTTTAATGAGCCGCAGGCGCATGCGTAGTGTCAGCATGAGCACCCTCGGTAGCTACTGCATGAGTAGTATCGGAATGAGCTTCTTCAGACTTTGCCGCAGGGGCCTCCACTTTCTTTGGAGCATCCAACTTTGCGCCCAAACGCTCTCCGGGAGACTCCATCTTGTGGTTCAAATTGGTAAACAACAAAGAAACTGCTATGGTAGCAGGAAGGATAATCCACAAAATAGTACGCTCGTGCGATGAATGATTTGAATCGTGATTGGCCATGGTTTCTGTCGGTTTGTGGGGTCAAAAATAATAGAAACCTAGTCTTCCAACAACGCATTTCCTTTCAACAATTCGTGGTCAAAACCTGATGAACATCTTCTTTTCACGATGCATTTCACGGCGTATCTTGGCCAATAGGAACCCAAACCACCTGCCCACAATATGGATAATAAGAAAGATGCGATGCGCGCGCTGGCCAAAGAGGCCGCGCTGATGCCCCAAGAAGAATTGGTAGCTGTGCACAAAAGGCACTCGCGTCTGACCATTGGAATACCCCGTGAGACTTCATTTCAGGAGCGCCGCGTGGCATTGGTACCTGAAAGCGTGGCATTACTCGTAAACAACGGCCACGACGTGGTAGTGGAAACCAACGCAGGGAAAGAGTCAAACTTCCAAGATCATGATTACAGCGAGGCCGGTGCTCGCATCGTATACAGCGCTGAAGACGTGTTCAAAAGCGAAATCATTCTGAAGGTGGCGCCTCCAAGCATGGCCGAAATTGAAATGATGCCCGGAAAGCAACACCTCATTTCGGCTGTAAACCTGCCCACACAGAAGGCAGAAACTTTTCATGCGCTCTCCGCCAAAAAAATTACCGCTGTTGCCTGGGACTACATCCGCGACGAAACACATATCTATCCCGTGGTGCGAGCCATGGCGGAAATAGCCGGTAACACATCAGTTCTCATCGCTGCCGAATACCTCAGCCACGCTAGCGGCGGCCAGGGTCTCATGTTCGGTGGTATCTCGGGAGTAAAGCCGACCGAAGTAGTTATTCTGGGTGCGGGTACTGTAGCTGAATTTGCCGTGCGCGCTGCATTGGGATTAGGTGCTTCGGTGAAAGTCTTCGACAACAGCACCTACAAACTGCGTCGCCTCCAGAACGATGTTGGACACCGCCTTTGGACCAGTACCATCCAACCTTCCGAACTCCGCAACGCACTCGATACAGCGGACGTGGCTATCGGTGCCATCCACGCTAGCCGCGGACGCACGCCGGTTGTCGTTACTGATGACATGGTAAGCAACATGAAATACGGAAGTGTGATAGTCGACATCAGCATTGACCAAGGCGGTTGCTTCGAAACATCGCGCGTTACCACTCACGATAAACCGGTATTCAAAGAACACGGCGTCATTCACTATTGTGTTCCAAACATTGCCTCACGCGTGTCGCGAACCGCCAGCTATGCGTTGAGCAACATCTTCGCTCCTACCATTCTCTCCATCGGCGACGAAGGAGGAATCGTAAATCTGGTGCGTCACCAAGAAGGCTTCAGAAATGGTGTCTACATGTACAACGGAACACTCACCAACGAGAATATCGCCAACCAGTTCGCATTGCCGTGGAAGGATTTGAATTTGCTGCTGGCGGTGTTTTGATTTAATTACGAATTACGGATTACGGATTAGAGGAGGTCTGTTGTTTTTTGATGCAGCAGAGTACACATGTTGGATCGATATGGTATTCTGCGAGACATGCAATTGCCTTACCTTTAGCGATTACCTAATCCGTAATCCGTAATCCGTAATCCGTAATCCGTAATCCGTAATCCGTAATCCGTAATCCGTAATCCGTAATCCGTAATCCGTAATCCGTAATCCGTAATCCGTAATCCGTAATCCGTAATCCGTAATCCGT
>JBKCGW010000259.1:0-2070 GCA_046303175.1 Flavobacteriales bacterium | reverse complement strand
CGTGGGCGTTTACAACGCAACTCACGGTGATTTTGATAGAGGGTTGACTCATTGCTTGGGGTGTTATATAGGGCCTCATAGGCTCGGCCGAGGTTCAAAGGTACTTCCAGCGGGTGAATGAAGTTTTGAAAAGAATAGGTTGTGCAGCAATACTCTTTGATCAATACTTCAGTAGGTATGCCTAAAATTTCAGGAAGCCTTCATTCATTGTTCTCTGTGTTCATATTCTTCAGCTATCATCCATTTTTCTCTTAAACGAAAAGCAGGGATGGTTTGCCTTTTTGCCTTATTGGCAGCCACATTTGCCTTGATGTTGTTTTGGCTCGCCCAAATCGAAAGCGGAATTACTTTTTTGGCCGTCAGAAGGGTGATGCGTTTGTGTAATGCTTCTTGTAAAAGCAGGGCAAATAATTCGGTAAAACCACCAAATTTCAGCGTAGTTTGATAGGTGGTAAAGAGCGGATAGTATGCCGTGTGTTTGTTTTTATTTTGAATGATGATAGGAGGAAAACCGGCGTTCATGAGTTGCAGGTTGATAAGCACCCGACCCATGCGTCCATTGCCATCTACGAAAGGGTGAATGGTTTCAAACTCGGCATGAAAGTGAGCAATGGCATCTAAAAAATAGCTGAATGTAGGTTGGTTGTAGCTGTCTATTAATTCTTGCATAAGCGTGGACACAAACTGCGGATTTGCACCCAGGTGATTACCAACTCTCACCCATTCTTTGCCAATGCGGAAACGCCCTGCTATACAATCATCAATGTGCGTAAGCAGGGTTTTGTGCAAACCTAAAATTAATTTTATGGTAAGTTGGTGTTTGTCCTTTTCCAACAAGGTTTCAGTAAGTCTAGCCAAGTTTTTGGCTTCATAAATTTCCCGCACATTTACGTTGCGATCTAAACTGCCGCCGGCCAAAATCTTTTCAGTATCTTCTAGTGTAAGTGTTGAATTTTCAATCGCGTTGGAGTTGTAAATCATTTCGGGAATTTCGGCAAAGGCTATTTCTTTAAGCAAGGTTTCGTTGCCTTCTGCCAAAGAGGTGTATTGCTTATGCAGGGCCTCTATTTTATGTTTTGTGGTTTGATTGATCATTTCTATGCCACCCAACTTACCGTGAAAAGTATCGCTAATTTACTGCTTTTCACGGTAAATGCTCACGGCTTCGGCTTCGGCCGGCGAGAAATTCTTTGCCCAATGCGATAATGCCGTCATACGGCAGAGCGTATGTTACAGGCAGAGCGATGCTTAATATACAACCATCAATACACCTGCTCCTGTGCGGTACATATCACCTGAAGATAATCCACCGGCTAGTGCTGCTGCATTGTCTGAATAGATGGGTAGCCCAGGGTTCTTGATGGCACCCGAAGTAGCGCTGTGCAGCGAGTAGGGGGTGGAAAGCAGTTGTTGTGTACCCATGTCAACCAACCCATTGCCGGTATCGATTTGTACGTTGAGGAATCTGTTGCCTGCAGACCAATTGATACTGTCAAATGAGTTACTAACCGGCGTGCCCCCACCAAACGAAGTGGTAAACAGTCCGAGGCTGTTCGTTGTTAGCGTGTGTGTCTCCGCATATTCTTCTGCACCGGAAAGAGAATCGGCGATGAGCGTGAACTGCACTTGCACATTGGTATCAGCCAATGGCGCGCCTTGTGTGTCTCTCGCTACGGCCTGGTAGCTGATCGCACCGGGTACGTTGGCGGTGGTGTTAGATGCTTCATTGTTGTTGCTTGAAGTGGCGGTGTAGAGGGCTGTGATTTCTTGCGGGGTGAGCGCGCGGTTCCATATTCCAATATCGTCGAGGGTGCCGTGAAATGGATAACCATCCCCAGAAAGGCTTAATGGTCTTAAGCCAAACCATAAGTTGTTGAAGTTTTCTTCAGAATCGCAAATGGAGTTATTATTATTGAAGTAATTAAAAACAAGATTTCCATTTAAATACATATTAACCTGTTGATTGTTAATTACGACACATAGATGGTAGGTTGTATTTAAATCAGTCGAAATTCCAGATGTTATTGTTTGCCACACAGATGGACAGTTATTTGGAATAGCGAAACGAAT
>JBKCGW010000258.1:0-2557 GCA_046303175.1 Flavobacteriales bacterium | reverse complement strand
CGCCGATTTAAGGGGGCCCATTGCTTATGGTGCACTTTCGTTGCAAAACATTGTAGCGGATTCGCTTCTGCAAGCCGATGATCAAGGATTGTGGCATTTAATGCTGGAAGAGAACCTGACCGATTTTGATTTGGATTCCATCGTTGAAATTCCGGATACAACCATTGTAAAGGAATACCAGCTCTTTGTTGTTGGTGCGTTCCCTCCGGGATTCACACTGCCCATAGCACCCACGCAGCAAATCACCATTAACCATCCGTCCGTTCAGTTGAAGCATGTGCGCATGAGGTCCGGAAAGTTGTCTTATCGCTTGCAATCGCCGGTGGAGGGCTATTTGAATTGCACATTCAATCTGCCGGGACTTACGTTGAATGGTATTCCTCAAAGCATTCAAATACTCACCGAACCTCCTTCCGATGGATTGAATTACGTCGCAGAAGGGTTCATTGATTTGGCCAATATGGAATTGGATCTTACCGGTGAATCAGGAAGTTCATTCAACAGAATCGAGGCTACTTTCAGCGTAGTGGTTGATCCTAACTCAACGGAGTCGGCTAACATTTCGGTGGGCGATGCCATCGAGCTGGAATTGGAATTTGAAGAACCTAAGGTGAATTATGCACGAGGATATTTTGGTTCGCATAATTACGCATTGAACGAGCAAGTCGATTTTTCGGCGTTTGCCTCTATGCCTGATGGGGTAGTGAATCTCGATGGAGCGTCCATGAAGTTCTTGATCCGAAATGCAGTGGGGGTTGATGCGCAGATTGACTTCAATTCCATCAGCAATTGGAACCAAAATCAGCAGTCTGAAGTATTTCTGGAGCAGCCTGAATTGTTCAGCCCAATCAATATTACCCGAGCACAAGACGCGGGTGGCCAAGTGAATGCCTACGAATACGCATTCGATGTGAATGCTGCCAACAGTAACTTGGATGCATTCCTGGAAAACCTGCCTTCGCAAATCAGACTGCAAGGCGATGTGCGCATCAACCCGCTGGGAAATGTATCGGATGGAAATGACTTCATCTATACCGCAGATGCGTTGCAGGCTAAGCTAGCGCTCGATGTGCCGTTGCGCTTGGGCTTGCAGAACATGCACATTGCCGACACGCTTTATCTTACCAACAGTGCCGAGGATATACCACTCGACGGAAAGCTTGCACTATGGCTTCGCAATGGATTCCCGCTGAATGCCCGTGTAAGTTTATTTGTTCTGGAGAATGGTCAGCGTGTGGCATTGGCCGAAAATATGGAGGTGCTTTCAGCCACACCAACTTCGGTGCCTTCAGCGCCTACTCCTTCTGAAACGTGGATTGATATCCCGGTCACTGAGGAGTTATTGGCGAAAATCAATGAGTCGAATCCGGTGCTTATCGAGGCTTGGTTGCAAACTCCCGGGGCTCCATCACCCGTTGGATTGTACGCTCATCAGCAAATCGAATTTAAGTTGATAGTGGATGGAACCTATTTGATTCAATACGGAGAGTAATGATGCTAAGAATAATCCATACTTGTTTGTTGTTATGTGTAGCGCTATTAACAGCGGCTCAAACGCCTGCGATATTTCTGCTGAGCGGCGATACAGCTTGGCGAAGTAAAAACATGATGGCGCTCGTAGGCGGACAGGGAGTAATTGGCTCCAATGCGCTGGATGTTGAGTTTATGAAGAAGTCCCTATTGGGTGGACATCTCGATCGTGAACATTTAGATCAGTTGGCCGATGGTATGCCTTCACGCGCACGCGCAGGGTACGATGGCTTTGGTCAGCTGGAATTGCTCAACTTCAGAGATACGTTGTTTGGTAATCCAAACTTGGGCTTGCGCGCTTCAGTAGGTTCTTACTACCATGGAAACATCGGCTTTTCGCCGGAGGCTTTTCGGACTGTTTATTTGGGCAATGCGAATCATTCTAGTCAATCAGTTGCCATGGGCCCGCTGAGCTATCAAAATCAGGCGTGGCAGAAGTTTGGATTCGGATTGTTCAACAAGAAGACTTTGAGCGGCTTTACAGTATCGCTTGTGGAGGGACAGCGATTCCAACAATTGGTTGCTGATGCCGCAGACTTGTATACCTCACCGCTGGGTGATAGTTTGTCGTTGGCTGTGGAAGGCGACTTTTTCCGTTCCGATACGGCCCGAATAGGTTGGGCGAATGGCAGCGGAATAGGGGCTTCTATTGATTTTGACTACAATCTGTTTTTACCGCAATCGAAGGGTGTTGTGAGTGTGTCGGTGCGCAACCTCGGCTTTGTTGTTTGGAACGAGGCAAGTGAGCATTACGAGGTAAACTCTTCCATCGATTGGAATGGTCTGAATGTAAATAATTGGCTTAATGGCACAGAAGACACGCTGTCGTTACCCAACTGGCAAGACTCATTGAACAACGGCCGCACGCAGACATCCTTCGCCAGGCCATTGCCTGCCTCCATTGCATTTAGGTACATGAAACAATGGAAGGGTAAGCACTACTGGGAAACAGGCTTCACATTATTCCCCAACCGAGTTGCAGTGCCTCAGGTGTATGCAGGCCTTGTGCATGCGTTGACGAATCGTT
>JBKCGW010000257.1:0-1980 GCA_046303175.1 Flavobacteriales bacterium | reverse complement strand
GCGCTCAACCTCAATAACCTCATCTTTTCTTCAGCGGGAAATATCAGTGCAGAGAAATTACAGGCGATGCTAGAAAAGCACATGGGCTCCATCAAGTTAAGCAGCAAAAAGCTGCACCGCGAGAAAGTAAAGCACCATCACTTTGAACACAAAGTAGAGAAGAAAGACATACACCAGGTGCATTACCTGCTTGGCATGCCCGCCTACGACTTCGACCACAAGATGCGTCCGGCGCTGTCGCTGCTCAACAACATCATTGGCGGACCGGCCATGAACAATCGTTTGAGCATGCGCATTCGCGAGAAGCACGGCATTGCTTATCATGTGGATTCGAACTACAGTCCGTTTTCCGATACCGGCATTTTCACTGTGTATTTGGGCACCGATAAAGAGAACCTCAAGAAGAGCAAGGAGCTTGTTTGGCAGGTGCTCAATGAGTTCAAGAAATCGCGCATGAGTAGTCGCGCGTTGGCCGATGCTAAGAAGCAGATAATTGGCCAGATAGCCTTGGCGCAAGACAGTGGCAGTGCCATCATGTTCAACATCGCCAAGAGCCTGATGCTCTTTGGCCGTATCGACACCCTCGAAGAATTGTTCGAGAAGATCCACGAAATCTCAGCCGCCGATTGTCACCACGTGGCAGGCGAGATCTTCGATGCGAAGCGCAGTTGCAGCGTGACGTATACTTACTGAGGAGTGTAGGATAATAGGATTGTAGGGGAATAGGATTGTAGGATTATAGGGGGCGCCGGGCATTCATTCTCATTCTGTTTCTGATTCTGTTTCTCTTTCTAAAAATTCAAGAATGAGAAACAGAATCAGAATGAGAATGAGAAACACATTGAGAATGAGAAGGCGGCCCTCCCTCTTATCCTACAATACTACTATCCTATAATCCTTCCCCCTCTCACACCCCAGATATCCGATGCACATCACTGTTATTCTCTTCGATATCGTTTTTGACTTTGCGGATGCGCTGTGCAACGGTGGCCATGTCGCCATAGCCGTTGTTGAATAGCCACAACAGAGCGTCTTCGCTGTTGTCGGCGGCGCGGGCCATCTTCTCGAGAATGTCATACCCGTTGCCACGTAACCAAAGTATCGCGTTCGGCTTTCCCTCTGCCCCGTTGATGAGCGCCATCAAATGCGGAAAGCCATTATCCATCAACCACTGCCGCGGCTCGGGTTGGTTGTGCAACGCAAACACAAACACCGACAACTCAGGATACCCGTTTTGCATGAGCCAATCACGGATGTCCTTATTACCCGAGATTGCTTCGGCCCAGGCGAGGATTATTTTGGCGGGATAGGAATGCATAGGGATTACGGATTACGAATTACGGATTACGGATTATGCATGAGGTTCATTGTTGAGCAGTCATTGAATAAAGCGAATTAATCTGTAATTCGTAATCCGTAATTCGTAATCAATTACTGGACAGCTCCGCGCTTGCCGTTGGCAAATCGCGGCTTACTTTCTTGAACAGTCCCTGCAACACTTTGCCGGGGCCTACTTCGATCACTTCGGTGCAGCCGTCGGTGATCATTTGCTGCATGGTTTGCGTCCAGCGCACTGGGGCGGTGAGTTGCTTCACGAGGTTCATCTTGATTTGCTCGGGGTCGCTCACGGCCGATGCAGTTACGTTTTGATATACGGGACAAATCGGTGTTGCAAACGTGGTGGCTTGTATGGCAGCTTCAAGCTCAACGCGCGCAGGCTCCATCAGCGGACTGTGGAAAGCACCGCCCACTTGCAACTTCAACGCACGCTTGGCACCGGCTGCAGTAAGGGCAGCGCATGCTAAGTCGATGGCTGCGTTTTCTCCCGAAATAACCAGCTGCCCGGGACAGTTATAATTAGCCGCAACAACAACACCTGCTGTTTCGCCGCAAATGCGCTCCACCACTTCATCTTCGAGACCGAGAATAGCGGCCATTGTCGATGGGTTTTGTTCGCATGCTTTCTGCATCGCCATAGCA
>JBKCGW010000256.1:0-1086 GCA_046303175.1 Flavobacteriales bacterium | reverse complement strand
GACGACGGCAAGCTCCTTCAGCTAAAAACATTCATCAAGCACTTGGGCTACAGCATTCCTCGTCAGTCCAACATCAATCCTTCCACGCTCATCAAATCATTGATGGAGCAAGTAAAGGGACACGCTGAAGAGGATATCATTAAAAACATGGCCATTCGCACCATGGCGAAGGCGGAGTATTCCACCAGCAACATCGGTCACTTTGGTCTTTCATTCGAATACTATACGCACTTCACTTCGCCCATTCGTCGCTACCCCGATGTGATGGCGCACCGACTGCTGCAACACTACCTCGACGGCGGCAACAGCGTAAACCCAAACGATTACGAAGTGAAGTGCAAACACAGTTCACTCATGGAAAAGCGCGCTTCGGAAGCCGAACGCGCCAGCATCAAATACAAACAAGTGGAATACATGCTCGACCACACAGGCAAGATCTTCGAGGGCATTGTGTCGGGTCTTACCAGCTGGGGATTCTATGTGGAAGTGGGCGAAACCAAGAGCGAAGGCATGGTTTCCTTGCGTAACCTCGCCGATGACCACTACGAGTTTGATGCCGACAAATACATCATCAGAGGTCTGCGCAGCCGCACGGAGTTGCACATGGGCGACAAAGTGACGATTAAAGTGATGGGCGGAAACCTCAACCAGCGCACATTGGATTACCAATGGGTTAAGAAATAGAAAATTCGGAAACGTTTTTGAACAAAAAATGTTTCCTGAGTGTTTAGCGGGGTGTATATTCGCGCCCCGAAAAAATGTCGTCCGAAAAAGAAATCCAGTTAATTCAAGGTGCTATGGCTCTGTTCATGCGCCTGGGCGTGAAGAGCGTCAACATGGACGACGTTGCGCGCCACCTGGGTGTTTCGAAAAAAACACTGTACCTCCATTTCAAAGACAAAGAAGACCTCATTCGGAGGGTGATCGATTTGCATTGCTCAATGGAGGACAGCAGCCTCGCGGCAATACAAGCTAAAAATCTACCGGCCATCGACGAGATGTTCGAAATCATGCATTGGGTACTCAGCATTCTTTCGAAAGTAAATCCTTCCGTTCAGTTTGATTTGGATAAATACCACCCTGAGG
>JBKCGW010000255.1:0-1329 GCA_046303175.1 Flavobacteriales bacterium | reverse complement strand
CTGTTCAACCTCTTCGGAGTAGTTATCGAAGAGCGAACGCAGCACAGCATGATGAAATACGTTGATGGTAAACACACGCGCATCGTTGGCGATGGTCGTAAGGCGGTCCTTGAAAATGGATTGTCCGTAGGATGTCCAGATGGCACTAATGCCCATAGGGTCTACCGAAGAGTCCTGACTCAAGTCATAATCGGGCAGAGTAAAGAGGGCGGGCAGCATGAGGTCGTATCAATTCCTAAGCAACGAAAATAAGCTGTTCACCGCTACCAACAATTGGTCGTTGAAAGCTACCCGAGTTGTAACAAGTTGACTGACTAAAATCAGCGTAACATTGTAATGAGACGAGGCGTATCTACTGCCAAATCTTTAGACTGTGAAACTACAACATTCTTCATTCATTGCGGCAATGCTACTTGCCACAGGCGCCTGCGCACAGGCTGACCTTTCTTCATTCGATTTTCAATGCAGCCGGTTGGATAGCAAGGGTACCTTGTGGATTGGCACTGTAGGCGAGGGCTTATGGAAAGTGCAAGGCAATACGCTTATTCAGCACACCGTGCCCGGACATTCTCCCAGGGCCAATTATTATGACCTCACCTTAGACCCCCAGGGCCATCTTTGGCTTGGAACCGATAATGGTATAGCTGAATTTGACTATGAAACTTGGAAGGATATTCCGATGACAGCGCCTTATGTGGCAGCTTCACAACGGATGGCCGCTACTGCTGATGAAAAGAAGCGTCTTGTGAACGGTATATCGGTAAACCATTCCGACCATGTGCTTATGTCTGTTGAAGATGCAGTTACTGGGCAAAATCTACTGATGCGTTTCAATGGCCAAACGTATGTAGATCTTATTAAGCCTTTCAAGTCGCACGAGGTGTATGAAGATTTGGATGCCCGCGTATGGATGGGCAATGGCGCCTATATGATGGAAGGTGGAAAGCTTGTTTCGAAAGTCACTATTCCGGGCGTAATCATACAATGTGCTTTGCAAGATAGCCGTGGCGATGTGTGGTTGGGTATAGATGGTGCAGGGGTGTATCGATACGATGGCACCACCATGCGACATTATGGTGCTGACCACGGATTTGAGAGCATGCGTATTACCTGTATGCACGAAGACAAGAACGGACGAGTGTGGATGGGAACGGAGTTGTTGAATAACTCCGAGTCGCAAGGACTTTCCTATTTCGAATCGGGAGTGATGCATCATTTGCAAGAAGCAGAAACTTGTCCTGTAAAGTCTGTCAATACCATTGCTTCCGACAAGAAGGGTACGGTTTGGTTTGCGGGTAATGATGGTGCGCTCTACCGCTACAACGGACG
>JBKCGW010000254.1:0-34846 GCA_046303175.1 Flavobacteriales bacterium | reverse complement strand
GTTACGTTGTAGTAAACGTTGGTCCGGCCACTCGCCCTGATGGCAGTGCTCTGGCTGAATTCGACTTCCTCACCGAAGAAGAATACCTCGACATCTTGGAGAAACTTCCAAAGGAAAATCAATACCTCGATGACAAGGATCCAAACAAATTCGTATCTAAAATGGGTGCGGAGGCGTTGTATGATCTTCTTGCCAAGGTTAAGCTCGATGAGCTTTCTTACGAGTTGCGTCACAAGGCCAACACAGAGACATCTCAGCAGCGAAAAAACGAAGCCCTCAAGCGCCTTCAGGTGGTTGAGGCTTTCCGTGATGCCAATACCCGCGTTGTAAACCGTCCGGAATGGATGGTAACCCGCGTGGTTCCGGTTATTCCACCCGAATTGCGCCCATTGGTGCCGTTGGATGGAGGCCGTTTCGCTACATCCGATCTTAATGACTTGTACCGTCGTGTTATCATCCGTAACAACCGTTTGAAGCGCTTGGTAGAAATCAAGGCTCCGGAAGTAATCTTGCGTAACGAAAAGCGTATGTTGCAGGAAGCGGTGGATAGCTTGTTCGATAACTCACGCAAGTCTTCTGCTGTTAAAACAGAAAGCAACCGTCCGCTCAAGTCACTTTCAGACTCATTGAAGGGTAAGCAAGGACGTTTCCGTCAGAACCTTCTTGGTAAGCGTGTAGACTATTCTGCTCGTTCGGTTATCGTTGTAGGTCCTGAATTGAAACTGCACGAATGCGGTATTCCAAAGGATATGGCAGCGGAGCTTTTCAAGCCGTTTATCATCCGTAAGATGATTGAGCGTGGTATTGTGAAGACTGTTAAATCAGCAAAGAAAATTGTAGATAAGAAAGAAGCGGTGGTTTGGGATATCCTTGAAAATGTATTGAAAGGACACCCGATTCTCCTTAACCGTGCTCCTACCCTTCACCGTTTGGGTATCCAGTCGTTCCAGCCTAAGCTGATCGAAGGAAAAGCTATTCAGTTGCACCCACTCGTTTGTACGGCCTTCAACGCCGACTTCGATGGTGACCAGATGGCGGTTCACGTTCCACTAGGCCCTGGTGCTATCTTGGAAGCACAGTTGTTGATGCTTGCTTCGCACAACATTCTCAACCCTGCCAATGGAGCTCCGATTACCGTACCTTCTCAGGACATGGTATTGGGTCTGTATTATATTACGAAGTCACGCAAAGGCACCCCTGAGCACCCTGCTCTCGGTGAAAACAAGACGTACTATTCTGAAGAGGAAGTAACGATTGCATTCAACGAAGGTCAGCTCGATTTGCACGCGAACATCAAAGTACGTTGGACGGATATTGCAGGTAACACCAGCATTATCGAGACAACTACCGGTCGTGTAATCTTCAACCGAGTTGTTCCGCGTGAGGTTGGTTTCATCAACCAATTGCTCACCAAGAAGGCACTTCGCGACATCATTGGCGACATTTTGAAACACGTAGGAATTGCTCGCACAGCGAAATTCCTCGATGATATGAAAGACCTGGGTTACTACTGGGCGTTCAAGGGTGGTTTGTCGTTCAAACTCACCGACGTAGTAATTCCGGCTGAAAAAGATAAACTCGTAGCCGATGCAACTGCCAAAGTGCAGGAAGTATTCGACAGCTACAACATGGGTCTTATCACCAACAACGAGCGTTACAACCAGGTAATTGATATCTGGACGAACACCAACTCGAAGTTGACCAACATTTTGATGGATCGTCTTAAGACCGACCAGGAAGGATTCAACAGCATCTACATGATGTTCGACTCCGGAGCGCGTGGTTCGAAAGAACAGATTCGTCAGCTGGCCGGTATGCGTGGACTGATGGCTAAGCCACAGAAGAACGCAGCCATGGGTGGCCAGGACATCATCGAAAACCCGATTTTGGCAAACTTCAAGGAAGGCTTGTCGATTTTGGAGTACTTCATCTCTACCCACGGTGCTCGTAAGGGTCTTGCGGATACGGCTTTGAAAACGGCCGACGCAGGTTACCTCACCCGTCGTTTGGTGGACGTTGCTCAAGACGTTATCATCAACGAGGTGGATTGTATGACTTTGCGTGGTATCGTAGCTTCTGCTTTGAAAAAGGCCGATGAAGTGGTTGAAACACTCGAAGATCGTATCATGGGTCGTACCAGCGTACACGATGTGGTACATCCGGAAACAGGTGAAATGATTGTAGAGGCCGGTGAAACTATCGATGAGTTCAAGGCTGAAGCTATTCAGGCTGCCGGTATCGAAGAAGTTGAAATTCGTTCTGTACTCACCTGCGAAAGCAAGCGTGGAGTATGCGGAAAATGTTACGGCCGCGATTTGGCTACTGCGAAGCTTGTTCAGCAAGGTTTGGCAGTGGGTGTTATCGCAGCTCAGTCCATCGGTGAACCGGGTACACAGCTTACCCTCCGTACGTTCCACACAGGTGGTGCTGCGGGTGGTGGTGCTATCGATGCCGATATCCGCGCCAAGTATTCAGGAACAGTAGAGATTGAAGAACTTCGCAGTGTAGATAGCATGGGCGAAAACGGAGAAATGCGTACCATCGTAGTTTCACGTTCATCCGAAATGAAGATCATTGATCCGAAGTCCGGTAATGTGCTCACGAATGCCAACATTCCTTACGGTGCAATTCTCCACACGAAGCCCGGTACTTCAGTGAAGAAAGGCGACCTCATTTGCGAATGGGATCCATACAACAGCGTAATCATCACCGAAGAAGACGGAACTATCCAATTCGACGCAGTTGAAGAAGGTATTACCTTCAAGACTGAGCTCGACGAACAAACCGGTTTCTCGGAGAAAGTTATTATCGAAACAAAAGACAAGAAGAAGAACCCTGCTATCGAGATTGTTCGCAATAAAGAAGTGGTTAAAGTATACTCACTGCCTGTGGGAGCCCACTTGAATATTGACGACAAAGCGAAGGTTGGCAAGGGAACTATTCTTGTGAAGATACCACGTATGTCGGGTAAGACAAGCGACATCACCGGTGGTCTTCCACGTGTAACTGAATTGTTTGAAGCTCGTAACCCATCGAACCCGGCTGTAGTAGTTGAAATCGATGGTATCGTAGAATACGGAAAAATCAAGCGTGGTAACCGAGAAATCTCCGTGAAAGCGCGTACCGGTGAAGAGAAGAAATACCTCATTCCGCTTTCTAAGCACATCCTGGTTCAGGACGGTGACTTCGTTCGCGCAGGTATGCAGCTCTCTGACGGTGCCATTTCACCGGGAGATATCCTCGACATCCAAGGTCCAACAGCGGTTCAAGAATACCTCGTAAATGAAATTCAGGAAGTATACCGTTTGCAGGGTGTGAAAATCAACGACAAGCACTTTGAAGTGATTGTGCGTCAGATGATGCGTAAAGTTGAAATTACAGATGCAGGTGATACTCGTTTCTTGGAAGGTACCAACGTTGACAAGGCTGAGTTCTTGGAAGAGAACGAGCTGTTGTTCGATAAGATGGTAGTAGTTGACAACGGTGAAAGCGATAAATTCCAGGTTGGTCAGATTATCAGCGTTCGCAGCTTGCGTGATGAAAATTCACAGCTGAAGCGTAAGGATAAGAACGAGATTGTTGCTCGTGAAGCCATCACTGCAACCGCTCGTCCAATGCTTCAAGGTATCACACGTGCATCGTTGCAGACTGACTCTTGGATTTCTGCAGCATCGTTCCAGGAAACTACCAAGGTACTGAACGAAGCAGCGGTTCAAGGAAAGACCGACTACCTCATCGGATTGAAAGAAAACGTAATTGTTGGTCACCCAATACCTGCCGGTGCCGGAGTACGTCGATTCCAAAAGATGATTGTAGGCAACAGCGAAGACTACGTAAACCTAGTAGCTAAGCGTGGTGGCGGATCTTCTATGGAACGCGAACCACACGTTGGATAAGACAATTCATAAAATTCAAAAGCCCCGCAGATGCGGGGCTTTTTTTGTTAAAAACCGACATCACTTGAAATAATTGATTGAGTCCATGTTAATACAAAACGGATTTTCTCCAATGTAATAACTCATTCGCCGAATACTAACTAAATCCCACCCCCACAAAACACATACACTATCAGCAATATATTTGCCCCAAGTACTGAAATAAAAGGAACTAGCACTTCTGTTGGGGTTATTGCAAAAAATAAACTGATTGAACGGAAGGAAGGTTAAACCTGACTAAAAGCAACATGCACAATCAAAATAAAATACTTCGAGTCTTTCAATTACTAAATCTGCTGAAGACAGAACCCCCGAAATCAATGCGACATATTTCGGAAGTTCTTGACAGCACCGAGCGAACGTTGTATCGCTATTTCAACTTACTCGAAGAATTAGGCTTCCAGCTTCAACGCGATGAACACAACCGCGTTTTCATTTCATCCGATATATTTGAAAACGACTTATCGTTCACGCGTGATGAAATCGTATTTCTCAAAAAACTGCTGAACTCATCCGGTAAAAATGTAAAACTCAAGGATGCGATATTGAGCAAGTTGCTCGTGCATTCCGATGTTCAAATCGGCACCAAGCTGGCCCTGCAAGCTCACCTTGGCAAAATCGTTGAAACTATAAGTCAAGGCATGGATGCTAAACGCCAGGTAATCCTTCGTAAGTACCACAGCTTCCACTCCAACTCTATTTCAGATCGCACCGTGGAACCGATTGCATTCACGGAAAACTACAAAGGTGTTATTGCTTTTGAAATTGCCACTGGGCAGAATAAAATCTACAATATTGATCGTATAACCTCGGTTGAGATAACGAAGCATCCATTCAGAAATGCAAAACTCCATCGGGTGGAAGAATTGGATGCGTTTGGTTTTGCGCGAAAAGACAATGAGTATCCCATAGAACTTCACCTCTCCATGCGTGCCGCTCTGCTGCTTAAAGAAGAATATCCTATGTCGACTGAGTTTATACGCTTAGTTGATGCTAAGGGATACTACGCTTTCAAAGCAACAATATTCGATTTACGTCCTGCAGCACGATTTATTTTAGGTTTATCGGAGGAGATAAACATCGTGAGCGGGACAGAATTGATTGAGTATCTCAACAATCAGTTGAAATACGTCTTCGCAAAGAAATCGCTGGAATTGAAACCTACCAAGCAGGTTGTTAGGAGCGCTAAGAAAATTACTGCGCCCAGAAGTAAATAATTACGATAGCCGCTGCAAAACAAATCAAGGCAAACGTAACTGGTCCACCGATTTCATTTTGCTCAGCTTCTGAATGACCGTGGTGGTCGTGATTGTCGTGTGAATGTCCCATAGGAAATTGTTTATTTACTGCGCAAAAATAGAATGTGTGTTTCAATTTCTACGCATTCATTCAAGAATAATTGAACCGTTTATGAACGATACAAGGTCAATTTAGTTCTTCACCCAACGCGTGGTATATCGTTGTGAATCCGACTCGATTACAAGCTGATAGATACCCGCCGATACTTCAGGCGTCCAAAGAATCGATGAAGAGTTTCTGCTATTCATGGATTCCACTAAGCGGCCTTCCATATCAATTAAGTTCACAACGATATTGGCTTGAGGTGCATCCAACCAAACATTCAACGTTCCATCTGATGGATTGGGAAAAAGATGAATTGGAGATTTCTTAATCGACTCTACTGCACTTGTGCAATCATCGACTGTGAAAATCAGGTCATCAGCATATACACAACCCTCAGGAGTTGTTGCTGTTAACACGATAGCATGCTGCCCCACTCCCCATTGCGCTGCATCGATATTGAAGAACTGATTCACCGATTGATCTTGCCATACATATAATGCTCCGGCAGGACCGACTACCTGGTACTGATCGTTTAAGCAGAGTGTAGTATCATTTCCCAAACTGAAGCTAAACGAGTTTTCCGGTTCGAGGATAACGAAAGCGGAATTTTCACACCCGTTGTCATCGGTAATTGTCACTTGGTAATTTCCGGCGAACACATCCTGCAGATCTTGTTGGGTGGATGTGAAACCTCCGGGACCAATCCAATTATACTCGTAGGGAGCCGTTGCGCCATTCACGGACAAATCGATTGAGCCATCCTCAGTAGCTTCGCATGTCGAACCTGTTTCAGCGGTAGACACAGTCCATAAGTCTGGCTGAGTAACGGTGAATGAAGATTGGAATAAATTACCACAAGCATCGATTACAGCTAAGAAATAGTCCCCGGGACCAATTTCGTAGATGTTTTGATCGGTACTGGTGAATCCTCCGGGCCCTGTCCAACTGCACTCGAAATTGGAACCGCTACCTGTTAAATATGGCAGAATAGAAGATTGTGGGATATCTCCTTTAGAGATGGGGCAACGGATATTATTGAACACGGCCTGCAACTCATTTGCAACATCTACAGTTCTCACTGTAATGATTGCCTCACCGATAGCACCTTCCCAACCATCCATTTGGATGTAGTATGCAGCTCCGGCTTCCAGGCATGAAGCATACAACAGAGAGGAATATCCATCGGATACGCTGCATCCACCGGCCATGTCATCATTTGCTGCAACGAGCTCAAAAGAACCCCATCCCAAGCAATCACTGGCTTTGTACAACGCCAACTGCGTATCAAAGCCGGCGCCTTCGTTGCAACTGGTTATTTCATAGGTTACTCCGGCTTCGGCCACAAAATACGCCCATGCTGTGTTGGTAATGTTTCCTTCGCACCAAGCTCCTGGCAGACCGCAATTGCCCCCCGCAGGTCGTGGCTCTGAAGTTTGAGCGACACACGCCGTATTATCGAGCGCTACGCCATCGCCATTAGGAATGATCTCAGGGGCACCGCATGGTGAATCGTAAATGGGCAGGCCAGAGTTTCCAACTTCAAACGTCCATGTGTTACCGGTGCCACCGCCGAAATATGCGTGTGCAAAAGAGCCGTTTTCATACAATTCAAAAATGGGCCCACCATCGCCATAGGAGTCTACGAATATCAAATCGAAAATTTGCCCGGTAGGCAAGCAAAACGGAGGAACTTCGAATATGCTGTTATCCGGATAACCTCCATCCACTTCCGGCGCTGTTCCCGCACAGCCTACCAATGGATTAGCACCGGAATACAGTGCGCCGTTGCCACATCCGTTGCCCGTAGGTACCAACTCCCAGTAGTTTTCCTCTCCCCATGGATCGACTGTGACGAACATAGAAATAAGAGTTGAATCGGGACCGCATTGAGAAAGCAATGACAAACTGGTGAGCACACTGAAAACGAACGTCGAGAGAATTCGCATAGGAAATGATTTAGTTGTCGCCAAATGTAATGGAAGTAGGGAACAATAGACCAATGAAATCGAAATGTATGGAACCAAAAAGCCCCGCTCGATAGCGGGGCTTCCTGGCTTAAACTGAAAAACTAAAAACTATCGTAATTGTCTTGAGTCATTGCGACTCAACTCAACTAACTCTAATGTACCTGATATTACTATCGGGCACGAGGGCAAAAGTAAAACACAATTGTTGATAAATCCCTAACATTTTCAAAAAAATGTCATGAAAAAACACAAGTATCACGAAATCAGTTACTTTGATTCGGTAAAATTTTTCCCGGATTTAGAATTCGATGAGAATCCAAGGCATTTTTAATGGATTTCATGCAATTGAGCTCAGCAATTCCGAATGCTATATCCATGTAATCACGCTGTACCAATCCAATTCCATGCTCACCACTCAACGTTCCTCCCAGCTCAACACATAGACTAAAGATTTCACGAATGGCAAGAGGCAGCTCTTCATTCCACTGGGCGTCAGTCAAATCACCTCGAATGATGTTTACATGCAAGTTACCATCGCCCGCATGCCCATAGCAAACCGATTGGAAGCCATACCTCTTCCCTATTTCCTTGACACCTTGAAGCAGTTCGGGCAATTTGTATCGCGGAACAACGGTGTCTTCTTCTTTATATACGCTGTTCGATTTAACCGCTTCAGCCACTTTTCTACGGAGCTTCCATAACTGCGCCTTCTGGGCTTCATCGTCAGCGAATAGTATTTCGCCACAACCAAATTCTTGGACTACACCTGATATGACTTCACAGTCAAGCATCAATGCATCCAAATGGTTTCCGTCTACTTCGATGAGCAAATGCGCTTGGATTTCCTGTTCCACCGGCACATGCACATCATCGACAAAACGAAGCACCCAATCAATCGCATCACGCTCCATGAATTCCAGAGCGCTGGGAGTAATACCGGCCCTGAAAATGGCGCTCACCGCTTGACATGCTTTAGAAGCATCATAAAACGGAACCAACATGAGCAGGTTGTGTTTGGGCAGCGGTACTAGCTTCAGCACTGCTTTGGTAATGATGCCCAATGTGCCCTCGCTACCAACCATCAATTGCGTAAGGTTGTAACCTGTTGAATTCTTCAGTGTATTCGCCCCGGTATGGATAATGTCTCCATTGGCCATAACAACCTCCAGGTTGAGGACAAAATCTTTTGTTACTCCATATTTCACTGCTCTAGGTCCACCGGCGTTCTCTGCCAAATTACCTCCGATAAAACACGAACCGCGGCTGCTTGGATCGGGTGGATAATATAGTCCTTTCGCTGCAACCGCTTCCTGAAGGACTTGCGTTATCACACCGGGTTCAACCACGACCTGCAAATTGAGTTCGTCGATTTGAATGATTCGGTTGAACTTTTCCATGCTGAGGCCTACTCCACCGTGCACGCTGAGCGCGCCACCACTTAATCCGGTTCTGCCACCGATGGCTGTTACAGGAATGCGATGTTCATTGCAATAGCGGAGAATCGAACTTACCTCTTGTGTATTGACCGGCTTGAGAACCACTTCCGGAGGATGAACGAGGTCTTCCGTCTCATCGTGCCCGTAGTCATTCCGTGTTTCTGTATCCGCAAAAACCCTTGTCGGTTCAAGCATTCGCTCGAACTCAGCCACATCCGTTGCATTGAGATTTCGATAGCTCATTGGTTTAACGTAGTTTTTCGATAAGCTCTTCCGGTGTTACAAGCGTCTGATCACCCGATTGCATATGTTTCAGAGAAACGCGCCCGCTCTTCATCTCCTCTTCACCCACAACCGCCACGAAAGGGATTTTCTTATCGTCGGCATACTTGAACTGCTTCTTCATTTTGGCGCTTTCAGGATAAATCTCAGCGTTTATGCCCGCATTTCGCACCGCTTGCAACAAGCGCATGCAGTGAACTTCCTCCGCTGCACCAAAGTTGGCGAACAATACCCGAGTACTTTGCATGGCCTCTTCCGGGAATACACTCAATTCGGTCATCACATCGTAAATACGATCGGCACCGAAGGAAATTCCAACACCCGATACTCCCTTCAAACCGAAAACACCGGTGAGGTCGTCGTATCGTCCGCCGCCGCAAATGCTACCCATCTGAACATTGTGTGCCTTCACCTCGAAAATTGCTCCTGTATAATAATTCAATCCACGGGCGAGGGTAATGTCCAGTTCAACATCGCACAGCTTCAAGCCGAGACTTTCAATTCGATCAAGGACAAAGCGGAGCTCTTCGATTCCTTTCATGCCTGCCTCGGATGAAGCAAGCAATTCGCTCAATCGGTTCAAGCGATCACTGTTTGAGCCTGATAAACCAAATAGTCCACGAATACGATCGACCGAATCCTGACTAAATCCACGCTCGAGAAGTTCCTTGGTCACGCCCTCCTCTCCTATTTTATCGAGCTTATC
Organism: Flavobacteriales bacterium; assembly: GCA_046303175.1. Classification (GTDB taxonomy): domain Bacteria; phylum Bacteroidota; class Bacteroidia; order Flavobacteriales_D; family Sanyastnellaceae; genus JAIBBG01. The sequence goes on along the minus strand of JBKCGW010000254.1, from coordinate 25,176 downwards.
GATGGCAATGGTCATTTCCATCATACGTTCAGCAACACCGGCCAACTCAGCAACTCCCTGAAGGATTTTGCGATTGTTGATTTTAATAGAGGCTGGCACCTTCAATGCGGAAAGGGCATCATCAAAAATTTGAATAAGCTCTACTTCATTCACCAGGCTATCGCTGCCGACCACATCGGCATCGCACTGATAGAACTCGCGGTAACGCCCCTTTTGTGGACGATCTGCTCGCCAGACCGGTTGTATTTGATATCGCTTGAAAGGGAAAGCAATTGCGTGTTGGTTCATGACCACAAAACGCGCAAAGGGCACGGTTAAGTCATAGCGCAACGCCTTTTCCGCAATTTCTTTGGTCACCAAACCAATCTGGCGGTTCTGCAATGCCTCATCAGGGACCGTCTTTAGATAATCACCGCTATCGAGGATTCGGAAAATCAGTTTATCGCCTTCATCGCCATACTTGCCTGTGAGCGTTTCTACATTTTCCATGCTCGGTGTTTCGAGAGGCATGTATCCATAACGCTGAAAAACGTTTCGAATGGTATTGAATATATAATTGCGGCGCACCATCACCTCGGGTGAAAAATCGCGCGTGCCTTTGGGAATTGAAGGTTGAGACATATTAAATAGTTGATGCGAAGGTAAAAGACCCAACGGATGCAAACCGACACCGATCAGCGGAAATTATGCACGGGTTACCAGAACCTGCCTGTCATCACTTGCGCTTATTACAAACTCTCCGGCATCTAGCAGTTTATTCACCGAGTGCTTGTGTCCTCCTTGCTGATAATCGAGCTTACGAAGCGGGTCGAAAGTATCGGCGTCCCACCATTTGATGGACTTATCTCGACTGCACGTAATGAAGCAGTTCTTACCAGGATGATAGAGGAAGTCGTATATAGCAGACTGATGGGCTGCTAAATGCAGCACCTGCTTGTAGCCATCTGTCATATTCCAGCAGCGAAGAAGCGCGTCCTTTCCTCCGCTTATCAGCACATTTTTGGACGGATGCCAAGAAACGGCCATACTGCCTTGCTCATGCGCATGAATGGTTTCAACCGTCTGGTAATTTTCGGCATCAAGCACATGCACAGGACCTGAATTATCGGCAACCGCTAGGAGGTCATTTTCCGGACGAATTGCTATTCGCCTAAGCTTTCCACCCGACAGCGGAATGGAGCGTATTACCTTCAACTCTAACAAATCAATTACTGAAAGAATACCCGCGCCGCCGGCGACCAACAACCGTCTTCGGGATGTGTCAGGTTTCATATCGAAGATGCCGTTTACATCCAGCTCCCAAGCCTTTACTTCCGATTTTGTCGCAACATTTATAGCATGGAGTTTACCGTTGCTGCAGCCTATGAAGAGAACATTGGACTCCACTTCAAAAAACAATGAAAAAACGGGCGCTTCGGTTCGCACTACGAAAGGCAGTTGTTCGCTGCGTTCAATATCCCACAGTGCGACAAGACCATCGCCACCGCCCGAAAAGACTTGCGATTCAAGATTGCCACGGCATAGGGCATACACCGGCGAGTTATGAGAGCCCAGTATCACGGCTTAAAATTAGGAAGGAATAAAAACGCGGAGTGCGTGAAATTACTTTCTGCGATGTTTGAACGGCTTGCGATGGGTGCGCGGAGCAGGTTCATTTAGGTTCGGTCCGGGACCGAGGAACTCCGGCAAAGGAGTAAATTCGATGGCCTTTCCAATGAGCTTTTCAATACGCTGCCAGCCGCGTGCATCTTCGAGCGAAACGAGGGTAATGGCTTCACCACTGCGCTGAGCGCGCGCCGTTCGGCCAATGCGGTGTACATAGTCCTCCGCATCACGAGGCACATCGTAGTTTACGACCATGTCAATTCCATCCACATCGATACCACGGCTGATTACATCGGTAGCCACCAGCACGTTGATTTGCTTATTGCGAAACTTACGCATTACCTCTTCACGCTGATCTTGTTCGAGATCGCTCGAAATGCGGTCAGCTTGAACACCTGACTGCACCAACTTTCTGTGCAATGCACTGACAGCATGTTTACGTGAGCAAAAAACGATGATGCACTGATCCTTGCGAGCTTCATCACGCAGGATGTGCAGCATCAGCTGTAGTTTTTGTGTGTCGTGAACTGCATATGCACCCTGCTTCACTTTTTCAGCCGGTTTTGAAATTGCAATACTCACCTGCTCCGGATCGCGCATGAAAGTCTTCGCCAATTGAGCTATGCCCGCAGGCATCGTGGCAGAAAACATGAGCGTTTGGCGGTTGTCGTTCAACGCACGGATGATGCGAAACAAGTCGGGCTGAAAACCCATATCCAGCATTCGATCTGCTTCATCCAGTATTAAAAAACGCAGACGTGAAAAATCCACATGGCCAACGTTCAAGTGCGAGATTAATCGTCCCGGGGTTGCTATGATGATATCGACACCGTTTACAATGGCTTGCTTCTCATTGTAAAAATCCTGACCATCACCGCCTCCGTAGATAGCTACAGAAGATGTTCCTGTGAAATAGGAATACGCCTCAACGGCTTGGTCTATCTGAAGAGCCAATTCCCGGGTTGGAACGATGATGAGCGCCTGGGTTCCGCCGTGATCCGGCTTATCCATGATGAGATTCAGGATTGGCAACACGAAGGCAGCCGTTTTTCCGGTGCCTGTTTGTGCGATGCCAATGAGGTCCTTACCCGACAAAATCACGGGAATACTCTTTTCCTGTATGGGCGTAGCCGTTTTGTAATTCATCGAGAGAATACCCTCGAGTAGCTGCTCATGCAGGTTAAATTCAGTAAATTCCAACGGATTGATGGGTGTTTTAAATTAGTTAGAATGGAAGATCATCTTCCATATCTGCCGCGGTCGGTGGCATTGGAGGAGGCATAGGCGGCCCTGATTGCTGCTGGGCTTCGCTTCCTTGACCTTCGATTTTCCAAGAAACCAGGCTATTGTAGTATTTACCTTGGTATTCACGTCCGCGGATATCGAAAAACACTTTAATACGATCACCGGGCTTGTAGCTCGTGATTAGGTTTCCTTTTTCCTTCAGCAACTCGAACGCAATATCCTGTGGGTATTGTTCTTCCGTGGTCACAATGAACTCACGCTTGGTGAAACCGCTGGCAAATGATTGCTCGTCGCGAATCAACTTAACTTTTCCTACTAATTCCATGTGTCTTGTTTTGAGCCGCGAAAATAGAGACTATAAGTGCATAGACTTGAATTGTTGATGATATTCATGAACACGTGCATGAGTCTGCAGACATCGAACTATTGAAATAAAAGCGCCTTCTTACATTTGCGCGTGATTATTCCTCAACGAAATACACCCCGTTGGCTAGTTTTAATACTCGATTTGGCCATATGCCTAATGGCCTATGTTGCAGCCTATCTGGTTCGATTTGAGTTTGCGCCACCCGCTGATGAGTTATCGCTTGCCAAGGCATTCCTCCCCATCCTAATTCTCTTGCGGCTTGCCGGCTTTCTAATAGGTAAGACCTATGCAGGTATTATTCGCTTCACCAGCTCCCAGGATACGGTGCGCATTTTTGCTGTCCTCACATCGGGCACAGTCGTTTTTGCCGCATTGAATGCGGGTCGTTATTGGTTTGGCGATGGAAAATTCTTTGTGCCCTACTCTATTTTGGTATTGGAATACCTCATCACATTGTTCAGCATGATCGTGCTTCGCATTGCAGTGAAGGTGCTTTACGTAGAGCTTAAGAATCCCGGAAGGGTGAACAAACGCGCCATAATCTATGGTGCCGGGGAAAGCGGACTTATCACCAAGCAAGCCATTGACCGTGACCCGCGCACCAAAATGGAAGTTGTAGCCTTTATTGATGATAATCCGCACAAGCAAGGCAAAACACTGGATGGTAAATCAGTCTATTCTCGCGAGAAACTCGGCGAACTATATGCTACCGAAAAAATCGATGAAGTCATCATAGCGATCCCCAGTTTGGACGCCCGTATGAAAGCCGATTTCATTAACAAAGCACTTCAAGCCGGGGTGCATGTCTCGAATATCCCACCTATCAATCAGTGGATTGGCGGCCAACTCAGCGCGATGCAGATACGAGAGATACGTATTGAAGAGCTGCTTGGACGCGAAACCATTGAATTGGAGAGCACCACTGTCATGGAGCAGGTAAAGGGAAAAACGGTACTTGTTACAGGTGCCGCGGGGAGCATAGGAAGTGAGCTCGTTCGCCAACTGCTTCGATGCAAACCCGGAAAGGTCATCATACTCGATCAGGCAGAAACTCCCATCTTTTTGCTGGAGAACGAATTGATTACTGCAGGCTACAAGGGCATGTTTGAGGTCGTAATGGGAGACGTTTGCAACGCCGATCGTATGCGCAGGATGATGACTCATTTTCGTCCACAGATCGTCTATCACGCCGCTGCATATAAGCACGTGCCGCTTATGGAGCAAAACCCGAGTGTGGCGGTACTAACCAATGTACAAGGCACGCGCATCATGGCCGATTTGTCGGATGAACTGGGCATTGAAACCTTTGTGCTCATCTCCACCGATAAGGCTGTAAACCCGACCAATGTTATGGGAGCAACGAAGCGCATAGCCGAGATGTATGTGCAATCGAAAGACAAGGTGAGCAAAACGGCTTATGTGACTACACGCTTTGGAAATGTGCTAGGTTCGAATGGTTCTGTGATTCCCACATTTCGCGCGCAAATTGAGAGCGGGGGGCCTGTCACCGTCACTCATCCCGATGTAACGCGCTTCTTCATGACCATTCCTGAAGCATCGCGTTTAGTGCTTGAGGCAGGAGCCATGAGCACAGGCGGAGAAATTTTCGCATTCGACATGGGCGAAAGTGTAAAAGTTATTGACCTCGCTAAAAACATGATACGCCTTTCCGGACTCGAGTTGGGTCGTGACATCGAGATTGTGTTTACCGGCTTGAGGCCCGGCGAAAAACTGTATGAGGAAGTGCTCAACTCGGCCGAGGGTACAGTGCCTACACATCACGCAAAAATTCTTAGAGCGCGAGTGCGGGAATACGATTTCGAAGAGGTTAATCGAAGCGTAACCGATCTGGTGGCTCTATTCGATTCGCAGAATAACTTGGAAATGGTGCGACTAATGAAGCAGCTTGTTCCCGAATACATTAGCCAAAACAGCGAATACTCGAAGCTTGACGAAAAACGCTGAGAGTTGTTTTCATGAAAAATACTACTTTTAGCCCCTTACTTCACCATGGATACGAATGAATACTACGCGCACCCAACGGCCGTAATTGACGAGGGATGCACAATAGGCAAAGGGACGAAAATCTGGCATTTTAGCCATGTGATGCCAAAGTGCATCATTGGTGAACTGTGCAACATCGGACAGAACGTGGTGATTTCTCCCGAGGTCGTTTTAGGACGAAATGTGAAGATCCAAAACAACGTATCGATATACACGGGCGTGACCTGCGACGACGATGTTTTCCTGGGGCCTTCCATGGTATTCACCAATGTGATTAATCCGCGCAGTGCTGTAAATCGGAAAAACGAATACGCCAAAACGCATGTTGGTAAAGGAGCATCCATTGGCGCCAATGCAACGATTGTGTGTGGTCACGACATTGGAGCCTACGCATTTATTGGTGCGGGCGCTGTGGTTACCAAAAACATTCCCCCATACAGTTTATGGGTAGGCAATCCCGCTCGTCAGCGCGGATGGATGAGCGAGTATGGTCATCAACTACAGTTCGACGATAACGGCATGGCGACATGCGTTGAATCGGGAGAGCGGTATGAATTGAAAGATGGAGCGGTGAGGAAGTTGGGGAATGGGTACTGAGGACTGGGGACTGGAGACGAGGGACGAGGAACATTCTGATTGTGATTCTGTTTCTCATTCTGAGTTCCGGTGTTTTGGTAAGGTTGAAGGAGAAGGGAGGATGGAGAATGAAGAATGTAGAATGGAAAGTGGAGAAAGAATAAACGACACTAATTTTTAGACGAATATGAACAAGGTAAAATTTGCGGTTATTGGGCAAGGACACATTGGGAAGCGACACGCAGAAATGGTACGACGCAACAGCGCTTGTGAATTGGTTGCTGTATGCGATGTGTTGGAGAAGGACAAGCTTGGATTGACGGATCTCGATGTTCCGTTATATACTAGTCACAAAGCCATGCTGGAAGCCCATCCGGAAATTGAGGTCATCAATGTGTGCTCACCCAATGGCTTTCATGCCGAGCATGCCATGGCCGCGTTGGAAAATGGCAAGCACGTGGTGTGCGAAAAGCCGATGGCCTTGCACAAACTCGATTGTGAGTCTATTATCTACAAAGCATTGCAGATGCACCGACAGGTCTTTTGTGTGATGCAAAACCGCTTTTCACCACCATCGGAATGGCTGAAGAAAATTGTCTCCGAGAAAATCATCGGTGATGTGTATATGGTTCAGCTCAACTGCTATTGGAACCGCGACGACCGTTATTATAAAAAAGGCGGATGGAAAGGAGATCAGGCGTTGGATGGCGGTACGCTCTTCACGCAGTTCTCTCACTTCATTGATATCATGTATTGGCTGTTTGGCGATATCACCGATATCCAAGCTAAATTCAACGACTTTACACATGCGCACTCCACGCATTTTGAAGACAGCGGATTCGTAAACTTCAAATTCATCAACGGTGGAATGGGAGCTATCAACTACTCCACCGCTGTGTGGGACACCAACTTAGAAAGCAGCTTGACCATTATTGGGAGCAAAGGAAGCGTGAAGGTTGGTGGTCAATACATGGACAAGGTAGAATATTGTCATATCGAAGGGTATGAGATGCCTGAACTAGCCCCCACCAATCCGGCTAACGATTATGGCCATTACAAGGGATCGGCTAATAACCACCACTACGTCATTCAAAACGTGGTGGATACCATTCATGGTAATTCAACCATCACTACCAACGCATTGGAAGGATTGAAGGTGGTCGATATTATTGAGCGCATCTACGCACTGCGCAAAGAAGACCGAAAATCGTAACCCTTGGAACGGAATCCCTACCTGATTGAAGTTGTCGCATCAACGGTTCATTCCTGCATCGAAGCCGAACAAGGCGGTGCAGGCCGTATTGAGCTATGCTCTGCATTAGGAGCAGCCGGCATCACCCCCAGCTCGGGATTACTTGAAGTCGTGAAGCGGCACATTCAGATTCCGGTCTATGCTATGATTCGTCCCCGAGAAGGCGATTTTACCTACAGCGCTTCAGAGATTGAGGTGATGAAGCGGGAGATTGACTTGCTGGGCGCCTCGGGCGCCGACGGATTTGTATTCGGTATTCTCAAGTCGGACGGAACCATTGACACTGCGGTTACTCGTCAACTTGTTGATCATTGCAGCGGAACACCCGTTACGTTTCACCGAGCGATTGATTGCACGCCTTCCCTGCTCGATGCGGTTGCTGAGATTGCATCATGCGGCTGCGAACGCATCCTCACATCAGGTGGAAAGAGCACCGGACCGGAGGGGAAAGAAACCATTCTCGCTATGGTTGAAGCGGCCGGCGGCGCTATCCGCATCATGCCCGGTGGAGGTATTAAGCCCGAAACATTTGATAAGATGTACCATCCTTCCATCAACGAGTACCACCTCAGCGGACGCATGCAGCATCGCTCTCCCATGGCTTCTACGTTGTTCGATATGGATTGGGCAGAAACCACCCGCGAGAATATTTCCCACGTAGTTTACCGACCTTAAGTACCATGAATACCCGCCTCTTCACACTCGACTATTTGAGAGGCTTCGCCGCATTTGGCATCATGGTGTATCACTTTCTTTTTTGGCTGAACGGAGCATTTACATCCGACCAATTCATGGGGCGGGTTGGTGTTTATGGCGTTGCCATTTTCTATGTACTGAGTGGACTCACCTTGTATCACGTTTACGAGCCCTCGGAATCCGGAAAGCTATTTTCTGTATTCAGTTTCGCAAAGAAACGCATCTACCGCATTTTCCCCCTGCTCTGGTTGGTCACATTGTGTGCTATTATCTTATCGCGCAAAGTGCCCAATCTTGTGGATGTACTTCTGAATATAACAGGCTTATTCGGCTTTGTGAAGTGGGATGTTTATTTCTCGACCGGTGTATGGTCGATTGGCAATGAACTGGTCTTCTACAGTGTTTTTCCAATCCTATTGGCCGCAAGTTTGCGCATGCGAGGAGTGTTCTATTTTCTTTTAATGGCCCTTGCCATTTTGTATTCCTACTTCGCGTTTGGAGTAATTGATTCGAGTCGCCCGCTGTCGGAGCAGTGGCACGAATATGTGAACCCGCTTAACCAGATATTCCTTTTTGCTGCGGGCATAGCCATAGGACATTTCACGAAAAAACAACGCATATCGAACTCATGGAGCGCAATCATGATTGTCGTCGGATTGCTGCTATTCACCTTGTATCCCGCCGACGGCAATACCGTTCAACTTATTACGGGTGTCAACCGATGGGTGTTTACGCTTGCTTGTTTACTGGTATGTTTCGGGACCTATAAACTGAACGTTCGTACGCCGCAATTGATTCATCGCGCACTTTCCTTTTTGGGTGAAGCCAGTTATTCCGTCTATTTATTGCATCCGCTGGTATTTACGGTGTGGGCATTTCTATTTCATTGGGGCGAAGGCAAAGGCGTTGTTATACCTTGGCCATTGCTGCTGGTCATTCCAATTGGTATTACACTTGTGCTGTCTTATTTCGTCTACGAATACTTTGAAAAGTATTTTATGAGAAAGGGACGTCATTCGTCGCCCGGCTCTCCGTCGTAATTGCGCGATGGAAAGATCATCTCAAAGAGTGTAGGCATGCCATACGCACCACCAAAGGTTCCCCCCCGACCTCCTTCACCGGGCTTACCGGGAAGACCATCGCTATTATCGATTACCACACAAGGTATAAATGACTCTGTTTCCGGGGTACTTTGTATGGTAAGCTTTGCACCTATTCCACCGCGACCACCGCGACCACCTTGCCCACCGATTCCTGCTTTTTCGGGATCATCAAAAGGTGCCGCGCCGCCATCGCCTCCCCTACCGCCATCGCCTCCGTTGCCACCACGCGCAATGATTTCGAGCGAAAATTCTTCCGGTTTAAATTCCTTGCGGTAACCGATTCGTCCATTGTTGGCCTCAGCAACAATGCGAGCACCATCAGGCGACATAGTCAACGAAAGCGTTACCTCCGGGGCATCCATTCCCGGCATTCCATGAAAACCCTCAACGCCATCCATACCCCTTGGTGAACTCAACTGCTTTCGACCATCAGCTCCATCGGGTAACTTGAATTTCCACGTAGTATGAGCCGACCCTTGGAATGGAAAGACTTCTACATCATTCAACCAAGGTTTGGTCACCCAAAGTGCCGAAAGAGAAAACGTTTTTCGCTCGGAAATAGAAAACTCCGGCAACACTATTTGTCCATCATAGGAACGCTCATTGTTGTAGTAAAGAGCTACACTATCACGCGGCACCAACGATCGAACATTGGACGCTTTGTAGGAGTATCCCACTCCATTCGCCCACTCCAAATGCACAATAGGCTCAATCGATTTACCATAGCGAGGCTTCGTATTTTCAGGCAATACGACTTCTACCGATTGAATAGGAGGAATCTTGATTTCAAAAGAAGTTTTGGTCGATGCATTGTCGCGGTGTTGGGCGTAAATAACGAGCGTGTTGTTATTCTGACGCACCTTGTATAAATCGACATACCAACAATCGCCGTGCTGGGTAGCTTGCTCCGACGAGCATTGCAATTCGCGCCATGGAAGATTTCCATTCAGATAACCCGGCGTTCGACGCTTGCCACCCTTGACATACGTGACCTCACATCCAAACGCGAGTTTACCATCGAGGAACCAATAACCGGCTAAGTCCGGAAAAATTCGAACGGTCTTGGGCAATGGATTCAATGGCGGACATACAGATGCCTCCGCTCGAAGCGCAATAAAGCAAATGAGTATGAGAATTATTCTTGACACCATCCAATTGAATCCGCGTATTTCTTTCTTTCTTTGACTGCTCAAAAATAGTCTATGAAACTTGTATCTTTCAATGTTAACGGAGTTCGTGCCATCGTGAAGAAAGGGCTTTTCGACTCCATTGCGAAAATCGACGCAGATGTGATTTGTTTGCAAGAAACCAAGGCCAACAATGATCAGGTGCGGGAAGCGCTTTTTGGACTAGAAGGATATGAAGTCTTTTCGAGTGCTGCTGAAAAAGCAGGATACAGCGGAACTGCAGTTCTCACGCGCAAGAAACCGTTGAGCGTGACGTATGGCTTTGGAGTAGCCGATCACGATACCCAGGGACGCACCATCACCGCGGAATACGATCAGTTTTATTTGGTAAACACCTATGTGCCCAACAGCGGTGCCGAACTGGTGAAGCTCGATTATCGTCAAACATGGGATGTGGCAATGCTCTCTCATTTGCAAGAACTTGAAAAGAAAAAGCCTGTGATTTGGTGCGGCGATATGAATGTGGCGCATCAGCCTATGGATCTTGCGAATCCAAAATCAAACTACAACAAATCGGCGGGTTATACGCAACAAGAAATCGATGGACTCACGCGCATCCTTCAGGCAGGGTATACCGACACGTTCCGTCATTTCCATCCGGAAACCGTGAAGTACAGCTGGTGGAGCGCCCGTTTCAACTCGAGAGCAAAAAACGTTGGATGGCGTATTGATTATTTCATTGTGTCCAACAACCTCGTGAGCAAAGTATCAGATGCTTTTATCTTGAATGAAATCGAAGGCAGCGACCATTGTCCCGTTGGCATCAGCATCAACCTTTCATGAAGAAGATAGAGCTCATCTGCTTTCTCCTTTTTGTATTGACCATACTCTCGGCATACAATGGAATTCTTGCAGCCAAACCTATTATTATATTAGCATCTGCCTGCTGTATCGTATTCTATTTGATATCGGGCATTGGTCTTACGCGCAATACCTTTTTACCCACTTCTTGGAGACACACAGCGCATGAGATGCGCGCAGCTCTCATCATGAAGACTTTATCGGGAGTCACTTTCAGCTACGCTTTTTTTGCGCTCGCATCAAACGAACTATTCATGCATCATTTGGACACGTATAGCATCATCGGTGTCATTCTTCTTACGATTGTGATGTTCTTTTCCATGCTATTGCTTGAGAAAGAGCAACCCAAATTGAACCGAGGAATACTAGTGCGTTCGATGGTATTGTGTTTGGGGCTCACCTTCTATACCATCACTCCATTGTCGATGCGATTGGCCTGGCGTTTCGATGATGTGTACTACCGCGAAATTCTTCAATTTGCCTTGGAAAACCCACTCGATGAAGAAGCTCAGCGCGATTTGCTGGACTATGAAAGGCGGCAGGAAGGGCATATCCCTTTTGAACCCCTGGAATGACAATCTAGGGCGTAGGTGTAATCCACACGGTGCCATGGGCTGTATGCTCTTTCTTCCAAATAGGCACATCCTTCTTGAGTCTGTTCATCAACTCCTCGCATGCCTTAAACGCCGCCGCTCTATGAGGAGCGGATACTCCGGCTATTACAACTGTTTCAGCTACTCCTACCTTTCCTAGTCGGTGATGAAGCAGTACTTCACTCACGCCGAATTCTTCGCGAATTTCCATGGCAATCTGTTCCAGCGTCACAAAAACCATCGGCTCATACGCTTCAAATTCAAGGAACGTGACCGGTTCATCTTTCGAAAAATCACGCACGGTGCCCACAAACAGCACGATGGCACCGCAGGAAGAATTGCTTAAGTCTTGTCTTGCCTGAGCTTCCGATAATGGCACTTCGGATAATTGAAATAGAATATTCGGTTTCTCCATTTATTTGGGCAATTAGCCTCCACTCACAGGAGGTAAAATGGCTACCACATCGCCTTCGTTAAGAGTGCTCGCATGTGGGCGATGTACTTCGTTGACCGCAATGGCATACCCCAAGCCATCATCGATTCCTTTGAAACGCTCTGCCAACAATTGTCGCAACTCAGCCGTATCGGTATGCTCGGGCAATTCCATGGAGAGCTGCCTAGATCCCGATAGGTCGTGGGCGATTCCAAAAAACAGCAGTGTTATTTTCATAGGTATTTCGAAAGTGTTCGGAGAGCCGCAAAGATGATGATAACGATGGTCATCCAACGCACGATACGATGTGAAAATCGGGCGCTACTCCAATAGGAACCAAGCCATCCTCCTATCAACACAGCCAATGCAAGCGGTAAAACAGACCATTCGAGTTGCCAGCCATTGATGGCAATCTGCATGGAAAGGCCTGCAATGGAGTTAACCAAGATGAATACGCTGCTTGCACCGGCGATTTGTTTGGGACTTCCCCAACGAGACAAGTAGAGAAATGGAGCAAGGTAAATTCCACCGCCAATGCCTGTGATCCCTGAAACAGCACCAATCAAAAAAGAAAGCGGAAACATCCACCAACGAAGGGGTTGCACGGTGAGAGTTTCATTTCGTTTGTGGTGTAGGAGCATGGCACCGGCTGCTAGCAAAAGAGCTACTGCCAACGAGATGAAATACGTCTTTTCAGACAATTGCAAACTCGCCGTGAATAAACAGGGAGGCACGCTGCAAAGGAGCAATGCCAAAACACCCCGCCATACAATCCAATTTGCCTTATGGAATTGCCATGTACCGTTGGCTGTCACAATCGCGTTGCAACTCAGTGCTGACATGCGTACCATTTCCATGGGCATCGCCGCTTGCGAAAGAATAGCCAGGTACATACTGCCACCACCGAATCCGGCAGCACTGTATACAAGTGCTACCAGAAAAAAAAGGAAAGCATAGATGTATATCAATGTGTTTATCTTTGGATAGCGTCAAATTTGCGATAATAATCCTATCTTCCATGGACAGAAAGAACTTTCTCAAAAAAGCACTCTCAGGAGCAGGCCTCATCGCCGCTGGCAGTGCAGTGGCAGCTGTTATAAAAAACGACATCGACGAGCTGCGTCCCATCGATTTAAACAAGCAAGTAGGATTCAATCATCATCCAGGACATGCTACAGTTATGAACGACAATACCGTATTACACAAAGCGCAAACGCGCGGCCGCGCCGATTATGGCTGGCTGAAGACGAATTATTCCTTTTCGTTTGCCAATTACTACAATCCGGACCGAATGAATTTCGGTGCGTTGCGCGTGCTCAACGATGACTTCATTGCTGCTGGCATGGGTTTCAATACGCATCCGCACGACAACATGGAGATCATCACCATTCCATTGGAAGGAGTGATAGCGCACAAAGACAGTATGGGCAATGCAGGCACCATCACAGCAGGTGACGTGCAGGTGATGAGCGCAGGAACGGGCATCCAACACAGCGAGTTCAATCATTTGAAGGATAAAGACCTTCGATTGTTTCAGATATGGGTATTTCCCAACAAGGCCAACGTGACACCGCGTTACGACCAGATAAAGTTGCCATTAGAAAAGAAAAATGAATTAAACCAAATCCTCTCCCCTAGTCCGGATGATGCCGGAGTATGGATACACCAGGACGCATGGTTTCATTTGGGAACGTTCGACCAAGGTCATACAGTGAATTATGAGCTGAAGCGTCCGGCAACACATGGCGTGTATGCCTTTATCGTAGAAGGCGATTTCACCATCAATGGGCAGGCATTGAACAAGCGAGATGGTTACGGCTTGTGGAAGTTGAATGAGCTCACTATTACAGCCGACAGTGATGAATCGAGGCTGTTGTTGCTGGAGGTGCCGATGATGTGATGAGTGGCGAAGGGCAAGTGGCGAGTGGCGAGTGGGGTCTAATTCGCCACTCGCCATTCATCACTCGCCATTATTCATTGTAAAAAACCGTGTTGATAAAACCCGTTTTCGATTTTTTTAAACGGCCGATTAAGGCATAGTGCTCGGATATTTTTGTGGGGAACAAACCAACCTTAAAACCAAGCATATGATGCAAGACAGACTAAAAATGATCGAAACCATGCTCGAAACCAATCCGAAGGATAGTTTTCTTCATTACGCTGCTGCACTCGAGCACCAGAAGAATGGCGAAATCACTTCTGCTATTAAGATCATTCAAAAGATCATTAAGAACGACCCGGAATATTTGGCTAGTTACTATCAGCTCGGCAAGATGCTGGAAGAGCGCAACAAAGTAGAAGAAGCTGTTGAGGTGTACAAAGCAGGTAAGTCGGTTGCCCGCAAGCAAAACGACATGAAGACCTTGGGAGAGTTATCCGAAGCGCTGATGTTATTGGATGTGTATGAGGAGTGAGGGTAATTATCACCATCTGAATTTGAAACAAGGATGTCCCATCGGACATCCTTTTTTTTTGTCTGAAATTGTCATAATCTCAGGTAATAACCATGATTTCAGGCTAGAAAAAACATAATAATCCATTTACATAACATTAGACAAATGATGTAAATTCGTAGCTGAAATTACCGTTTAACTAAACCAAATTAACCAAAGTCATGAAGCGCATTCAAATCTTGAATACGTTGTTGGTAGTATTGAGCCTACTCCCACTCACTACATTCTCACAATTAATTGTTCTGAATGAGGATTTTTCCTCTACCAGTGGCACTCAAGAGCCGGCGGATTGGGATAACTTTTCGAACATACCCAGCCAAGGTTCGGATTTATGGCATTTCAATAATCCCGGAGAACGTGATATCCCATTTCCCTTCACAGGAAACTTTGCCATATTCGATAGTCAGACAACGAGCGATAACGGCAGCGGTGAGAACGTAACACTGCTATCCAAATCGATTGATGCCTCTGCAGGCGGTAATTGTGTTTTGACGTTTGATTATTTCATTGATGCAGTGAACGGAGCTAGTGCCCTTGTGGAGGTTTACAATGGAACTCAATGGATACCTAAAGAAACTTTTTCAACATCCACTCTTGCTCCGCAAGAGGCCATAATCGATGTGTCGAATGAAATGGCTGGTCTCACAAACGGCAAGGTTCGATTTACATGGCAAGGAAATGGAGGCGGTTTTTGGGCGATCGATAATATTCAGGTGAATTTACCGCCCAATTTAGATGGAGGAATAATTGATTTTACGAACCCGGTTTCGCCCTTTGCTGAGGGCAATTACAATGTTAGTATTAACTTGGAAAATTCTGGTGTCGTTCCAATTACAAACGCTGTTATTGGTTGGAGTGTAGACGGTGTAGCTCAAAGCAACGTTGCTGTAAACTTTTCCCCAGCCCTCACCTATTCACAAGTTAATTCTTCCCTATCGCTCGGCAACGTTTATTTCCCAGCCGGTGAATTCGTAGAAATTGAAGCTCAAATTATATCTGTAAATGGACAAGTGGATCAGAATGACAGGAATGATACGCTTACGCAAAATTTTATTGCCGCCTTATGCGGAGAATACACTATTGGCGGCTCTAACCCTCGATTTGAAAATTTCACAGCAGCTACCAACGTTTTAGCACAGGCAGGGGTTGCTTGTGAGGTAGTGTTCAATGTGCGCCCAGGGGTATACAACGAACAGATTTCTATACCTTCAATTCAAGGTGCCTCAACAACATCAGCAATAACCTTTAAAAGTGAAGACAATGATAGCTCATCAGTAATTCTTCAATACGAGGTTTATGGCAATAATCAAAACTACACAGTAAATCTTGCAAGTACCTCTCATATCACATTCAATCAAATTTCAATCTTAAGAAGTAATCCAAGTTATGTTGGAGTTCAAATTCAGACAGGCACTGAGTTTATCAACTTCAATCATTGCATCCTTGGGAACGTGAGAGCGTTGGGTAACGCCAATGTTAATGACCTAACGTTTAATTACAACAAAATGTCCGATTATAGTATCGCCCTAGGAGATTATTGGTATTGGGCGACAAATGAAAACAGACTCAAGAACATAATAATTACTAATAATGATATTTCATCAATCGGATTAAATAACATTGAAAATTGCGTTATTGCAAATAACTTTAAGTCCAACGCTCAAGACTCACTTTGTGGGGGTATTAGTATTGATCAGAACAATTTCAATGCATTGGTGACAGGCAATAAAGCTCAGAATCTATTTCTTGAAGGTTCAGAATTATATGTTGCCAACAACATATTCATCACATCCTGGGAAAATGCAGTTAGAGCAGAAGGCTTAACAAATTCCATTATTGAAAATAATATACTCGGAAAAAGACATATTACTGAGAACAACTACATCATGCACATTCAGTGGCCTAATAATTCAATTATTCGTGGAAATACCCTCATGGGAGATAGTCTGTTTGATGGCATGGCATTCTACTACAACTATCATTTAGTGAATCCTACTCAAATCGTGAATAATGAGTTTATAAATACAAAAGGAACAGGAATTCTCTGCTACGAAACGGACGTTTTGATTGAAAAGAACAATTTCACAGGCCACCTAAATGGATCCGCAATTCGATTTAATCGCACAAAGGGTGATATAGCCAATAATCTTATTCAAGTAGGTGGAACAGGACAAGCAAGCGGAATAACCCTGGATACAGACAATTACTATTACGCATCGAACGACACAACACGGATTATTCATAATAATATCCTGATTACTTCTCCTGACCCATTGAACGGAACAGCGATCAGCATCAATCAAGGACTGAACCTAGATATCAAGAATAACATTTTCGCCAATACGGGAGGAGGATTCTGCGCGAAGTACCAGGAAAACATGGCAAGCAGCAGCATTTCGCATAATGACTATTACACCACAGGCCTTAACGTTTTAAGAAGAAACGAGTCTAATTACTCTTCACTAGGGGCATACTCCGCTGTGTTTGGAGCAGAAACCGGATCACAAAGCGTGAATCCGTTTTTCACATCTCAAGAAGACTTGAGTCCCAATCAGATTACGCTGAAAGACAATGCGTTGGTTTATACCGACTTTCCTTCAGACTTTTACAACGTTCCTAGAGGTAATGCACCCGATATCGGTGCCGTAGAATTCGAGCCATGCGCGGGTGACCTTGGCATCAATGCATTCGTCAATTTGAGCAATCCCATTCCAACCGGATTGCAACCCATTGTAGTAGAATTATCGAATCAAAGTAACGGCGTGGTTTCAACCGCTACTATTTCTTGGACCGTCAACGGGATTAATCAACCGGTATACAATTGGTCAGGGAACTTGCAACCGGAGGCCACGACTCTCTTGCAAATAGGGACCTACAACTTCCTTCAAGGAGAAATGTATGAACTCATTGCCACACTGTCTGCAGACTGTAACCCAAACAACAACCTATGCAACGGAGGTGTTGTAGGTACTCCGCTATGCGGAAGCACCTATACCATCGGTGGAGTGAATCCTGACTTTGAAACGTTTGGTCAAGCCGCCTTTGCTTTAAACACATTCGGTATTGAGTGCCCTGTTACTTTTTACGTGCGTGATGGAGTTTATGAAGAAGAGATTACACTGTATCAAACCGCAGGTTCAAGCGCTATAAATACGATTACTTTCATTGGACAATCTTCAAATAATAATCTGGTCTCATTGACAACAAGCTCCACATCAAACCAGAATTATACGTTAACGCTTTCAGGAGCCAACTATATCACCTTTAAACACATTGAAATCACAAGAACATCGAATTATTATGCCATATCACTTTTAAACAATACTAATAATATTTTATTCGAAAATTGCAAATTAGGTGATGTGTTGAAGCCTGATTTCAATTCTATAAACAATATCGTTTTCACAAGTAATAACTTACTAAATCGAAAAATTGTGCTTGGGACATATTATTCAAATTCAATTTCCAACAACATTACTTTTGACAACAATACAATCCAACGCATTGAATTAAACCGTGTTATTAATTGCCAAATATCCAATAACAATCATAATAGTGCAGATAACTCAAATAACACGGAAATCACTCTTAGAAGGTCAAAAAACATCGATATCAATGACAACAACTTAAAATATATATCCAGCGATAACGACTCCACTGTAAGCATCGAAAACAACAACATAGCATGCACTTTCAACACTCATGCTATTGGCAGTGGTGGTACTGTTGGATTTAAAATCAGCAATAACATAATATCATCAAATTTCAATGGCAATTACTCTCTTATATATTTCTACCAAGTTTGGAACGACACAATAATCAACAATCAATTAGATGGTCAAGGAATCTATTCGGGTATTTGGCATTTTAATGAGTATCTAAATGGAAACAACACAATAATAAATGGAAACACAATAACTAACACGCAAGACTTTGCTATTCTCACTCACAAATCGTCAGCTAAAATTTCAAATAACAGAATAACTAATTTCAAAAATGGAATGGCTATTCGAAACATTCGCACCTTTGATAAAATCTATAATAATTTCATTCACTGCAATGGAAATACGCCTGCAATTGGCATTTCCCTCAGAACACGTCCGCAAGAACCGGACAATGTGCATAGCGTAGAAATTTATCACAATAATGTTTGGATTGAAACCACTGATAATGTGAACGGAATTGCAATCGAGGTAGCTAACGGATACAATCATATTATTAAGAACAACAATTTCTTTAATGGTGAAGGAGGATATGCGGCAGTATTTAATTATAACGCCAATGGATCCATTCTTGATTATAACAATTACTACTCTTCCGGCGGAAATTTCGCCTCGTGGAATGGCTCTCCTGTTAGTAATCTTGCCGGGCTCATAAGCGCCTCGGGTCAAGAATCTCACTCCTTATCTGCCAATCCAAATTACAGTTCGCCCACCAATCTAACCCCAAACCAGACACTGCTCAATAACATTGTGCCGCTGCTCTCCGGCTATACCACAGACATCAATGGAGTCAACCGTTCTTCAAACTGCGATATTGGAGCTGTAGAGTTCGTGCCTTGTCCAAATGATCGCGGCTTGAATACATTCGTGGGAATCTCAGATCAACTACAAATCGGCATTATTCCGATTCGCGTCCAACTTCAAAACCATGGAACAAGCACGTTGACCTCAGCAACCATCAATTGGTCGGTCAATGGAGTCACACAACCTGCATTTTCATGGACCGGTTCTATCGCATCAGGGGCTAATCAAACGATAACTCTCGGTAATTACTCCTTCCAGCCTTTAACAATTTACAATTTGAATGCGTGGTTGCAAGGCACCGACTGTAATAATCAAAACGACTCTTGCGAAGTCAACCGAGTGGGTATTCCATTGTGCGGAAACTATACGATTGGAGGTTCCAATCCAAACTTTGCAACAATTCATGCAGCGGCGACCTATTTAAATAACATCGGGGTTTCATGCCCGGTCATATTAAATATTCGACCAGGTAGCTATATAGAGCAGGTGACATTCAACAATGCACCCGGCTCAAGTATGATTAACACGATCACACTTCAAGGAGAAACTTCAGACTCTTCCGAAGTACTGATTGGACCAAACTATGCAATACAAAACAATTCAGCTTACTCATACACTTTTGGTTTTTTTGGCGCAAAACATTATCGAATTAAAGACATTTCAATATATCGATGGCCATATGAACGTGCAATACAATTGGAGGCATCGACTGATAATCTAGTAGTAGAAAATTGCCTAGTCGAGAATATTTATGGAATTGGTGAAGTTGGAAACATTTCCAACATTACAATCCGTGATAATAATATGGTTGGATATGGATTTGGATACGGCTACATATCAAGACCAGGTTCTGCAATCAACTGCACTATCGAAAACAATTTTATCAACTATGTTGGATTTTGGAGATCACGAAACATCAATTTATTTGGCAATAGAGGAAATATTGATCCAAACTCCATAAGTTGGTATTATGAATTTGACCAATGTCAGAATGTGATTGTTGAGAACAACCGATTTAATAGAAGTTGGAATCGTGGGACAACTGATTTGTCTTATTCCAGTAATACGGTATTAAATTACGAATGGAGTTCAATATATGCTGAAGGTTGTTCGGATTTGGAAATAGACAACAATAATTTCACTTCTTTTCCAAATTGGACGGGCACACCAAGTATTATTGGACTTTACGCAGATACAAGGACTTCAATACAAAATAATATTTTTAATGGGAACCAAACATTCCCAGGTATATCGTTGTACACAGAAGCTTATATTCAACCTCTTGATACCATTAAAATCGAAAACAACATATTCAATAACAACAGCAACTTTGCAATAAATACTTTTCGATATAAAAATAAAATTAATGGCAATAAAATACTCAATTTCTCCAACGGCTCAGCAATCGATTGCGATAGCCGCGGCATTGAAATCGTGAACAATTATATTCATTGCTCCGGCGGAGGATTTGCCAAAGGAATTACGTTACGCCAACGTAACTTGGATTACGGGCCCGTTTATGAATACGCCAAGATTTACCACAACAGTGTCAACATTGTTTCGTCCAATACACAAGCAGGTCGTGCATTGGAAATACTCGATGACTACCCGGCCGATGTCAAGAATAACATCTTCGCAAATGCCGGTGGAGGATTTGCAGCGTACATAGGAGGAGACTATTCGAACCTCAGCATTGATTACAATACCTACTACTCCACTTCCAGCAATTTCGGATACTTCAATGACAATTACTTCAACAATCTTTCCTCATGGGGTCAGGCTGTTGGCGGCGACGCCAACTCACTGGAGTTGAACCCATTCTTCGAAACAGAAACCGAATTACTCCCCTTCCAGCGCCAAATAAACGGAGCCGGAATTGGAATCCCGGCGGTTAACCTCGATATCGACGGCGAAATTCGAAACTTGCAAGCTCCGGATATGGGTGCACAAGAGTTCATGATTGATTTCGGTATCACCGATCTTCTCTCTCCTACACTAGACTGCTATCAATCGAGCGATGAACAAGTAACTATTGCGCTTCGTCAGTTTGGTGATATTCCGTTTATCAATCTTCAACTCGCCTACCAACTGAACAATGGAACGGTATACACCAATACCATTCCAGGGTCTATTGACGATGATATCGAATTCACCTTTAACGAAACCGTAGACTTAAGTCAAGAAGGAACCTATTTATTCAAGATTTGGCTTGTAGATAACATCGACGACAATGTGTTCAACGATACCCTGTTTGTTGAACGTTTCCGTCGCCCTTCACCAACGGTGAATTTTAATTTCACCAGTGCTTGCGCAAATGCAGCTGTTCAATTCAATGCAAGCGCTACAATATCGGAAGGCTTCATTGCCTCTACCGAATGGGATTTTGGTGATGGCGATATGGGATTTGGACTAACCACTTCACACATTTACGATATCTCCGGTACCTATGCAGTAACCTTCAGGGCATACAGCAACGAAGGGTGTTTTTCAGAAATTACACAAAACATAACCCTGCAAGAAACACCTGATGCAAGCTTTATTGCCAACAACGGTTGCGTGAACAGTCCTGTTCAATTCACCAATCAAACCCAAATTCCGGGTGGAGCCGGAAACATTTCCTATCTCTGGAACTTCGGTGATGGATCCCTATCGACTAGTTCAGACCCAACCTATACTTATGCCAATAGCGGTAATTACAGCGTTACGCTTACAGCATCGAACACGAATGGATGTACAGACTCTTATTCGTCCATTATCACGGTGAATGAACTGCCTGTTGTAAGCTTTACGTTGCCTTCTCCCTACGACATGATTACGCCATCTATCACACTCACCGGCACACCACCGGGCGGCACATTCAGCGGCCCCGGTATTATTGGTAACGTATTCTCTCCTGTGCTTGCGGGTATCGGAAACCATACCATCGTTTACGAATACACCAACCAAGCAACAGGATGTTCAGGGGTGGCTACGCAATCCGTTACAGTCTTCAACTCCTTGTGCGAAGACCCTGTAATTACCTCACAACCGGAGGCACAAGTGGAAGCTTGCCTTAACGGACAATCAACCATTGAAGTGTTGGCTTCGGGTCAACAACTGACTTATCAATGGTACCAAGCAGCATCAGCTATTGCAGTAGGCACGGCAATTCCAAATGCAATTAACAACAGCTACTCACCTCCGACATCGGCCCTGGGAACAACCTATTATTACTGCAAGGTAAGCTTCCCGAATGGATGCTATTCAGTGACCAATCGTTCCGAGTTTACGGTTATCGACATTGAAATACCGACATTCAATCCATTAGCCGATATATGCTCAGGAGGACAAGCACCCGCTCTTCCTCTGACATCCATCAATGGATATTCCGGAAGCTGGACTCCCTCTGTTATAAATACATCAACCCCGGGTAACTTCAATTACGTATTTACTCCCAATGCCGGTGAATGTGCAACCGGAGCGACCCTTACTATTACGATTACACCTGCTGATCTGCCATTGTTCAATGTTGATCTCCAGTATTGCATAGGAGAGGCAATTCCGGCCTTGCCAACAACTTCTGTTAATGGAATTTCAGGTTCGTGGACCCCAACCATTAATAGCGGAGCAACCACCACTTACACATTCACACCATCGCAAGGACAATGCGCTCTTAGCACACAACTAACGATTGTTGTAAATCCGGTTGAAGCCCCCCTATTCAATTCTCTTGGGTCTTTGTGCGCAGGTGAAACCGCTCCTATTCTCTTTACCGAGTCGGAGAATGGAATTAGTGGTTCATGGTCTCCATCTGTCATTGATAATACGACCAGTGCATTTTATACATTCACACCCAATGCAGACGAGTGTTCCAATGAGCTGACTATTTTCGTTCAAGTAAACGCTCTGCCAGATGTAGTTATTACTGGTGGTCAGGCAATCTGCACAGGTGATCAGGGCATTGTTCTCTTCACAGGAACACCAAATGCAACGGTAGCCTATAACAGAAACAATGGTGTTACAGAGTTCATTACGCTCAACGGCAATGGTACAGCTCAGGTAAGCACCGGTTTCTTGACTGAACCTGTTACTTATAACCTCATAAATGCAAGCACATCAACCTGTTTGGCTACCCTGAACGGCAGCACCGCATTCACGGTTGTTCCTTCCAGCAGCGCAGGTACCGGTGCTAATCTCTTTTTGTGCAATGATGTTGTTTCAGCTGATTTATTCGAATCACTCGGTGGTGCTCCTACTCCCAACGGCACATGGAGCGGTCCGAGCATTTTAGGCAACGGCTTTTATGGAACATTCGGAGTGGGCGTCAATGCTCCGGGTGCATACACCTATGCTGTTCCGGGGGCAGCCAACTGCCCTCCATCCACCGCAACGATTTTCGTGAACATCAGCAATGGAACATCAACAACGATTGAATATAATGATCCATTCTGCACGAATCTTACAGGAAGTCAATTACCCATTATCAATGGTCCTATTGGAGGAACCTTTAGTTCTAGCCCGGCAGGATTGGACATTACTCCAGCCGGTGGCATAACACCTTCCTCTAGCGCTCCGGGAACCTATCTCGTCGTTTATTCACCTTTACAAGGAACGGGATGCTCCGGAGGCCTAATCAGCACACAAGTGCAGATTACTTCACCGCCTGTTGCGGCTATCACTCCATCAGGCCCTATCGCACTATGCCAGGGTGAATCTGTGATTCTCACCGCTACTCCGGGTTCAAGCTACCTTTGGTCAAACGGCGAAACAAGTCAGAGCATCGAGGTTAGTGAAGAAGATGATTACTCAGTAATTATTTACAACGGTAATTCATGCTCCGCCGTAAGCAATACGGTCATTGTAGACATATTGCCGGTGCCCGGAAATGAAATACTTGCCAATGGTCCAACTGCATTTTGTCAAGGGCAAAGCGTTTCATTGAGCGCATCGCCCGGGGCGCAATACGAATGGTCGAGCGGTGCTACAACTCCAAGCATTACCGCAACTCTCGATGGAACATACCAAGTTAACGTTACCAATTCTTTTGGTTGCAGTACACTTTCCGAAGCCATTTCTATCGACGTGTTTGTGGCAGAAATACCCACCATCACACCTTCCGGTGCCATCTCCATTTGTGATAGCGATTCACAACTGCTTACCGCAACCGGTGGTGTAAGCTATCTCTGGAGTACAAATGCAACCGGCAACACCATTACCGTTACACAGGCAAATAATTACACGGTTACGTCCATCGACGCAAATGGTTGTGAAGCAACATCTGCTCCGGTAACGCTTATTGTATCGCCTGTTCCTACCCCGGTTGTGACCATTGTTGGAGGAACCACCTTCTGCACAGGCGGAAGTACGACACTCAGCGCAGCCGAAGCCAATAGTTACAGTTGGAGTAATGGGGCTACTACTCAGACGATTGTTGTCACACAGTCCGGCGAATATTCGGTTACTCTTTCAAACGGAAACAACTGCATTGCCACCAGCAATCCTGTTTCAATTGATGTAGCCGATTCGTTTACGTTCTACCAGGATCTAGACGGCGATGGTTTTGGTAACCCATTCGTAAGTGAGGAGGGCTGCTCGCAGCAAATAGGCTGGACACAAGACGGCACTGATTGCGACGACACTGAATACTCAACAAACCCCGGACTAGCAGAGCAATGCAACGATCAGACAGACAATAATTGCAACGACTGGGTGGACGAAGAATGCGATGGGGCCGGCTGCACAGATGAGCTAGCCTGTAACTTTATACCCGAGGCAGTATTCAACGACAACAGCTGCACATATCCCGGTTGTACCGATTTAACGGCCTGCAACTACAACTCAGAAGCAGGATGCCTGGATTCAACTTCATGTATTTATGGCGGATGCAATGATCCTGACGCATGCAATTTTGATCTTGGTGCTCAATGCAACGATGGAAGTTGCCAATATGAAGGATGCATTGATAGTTTAGCCATCAACTTCAATCCTCAAGCGGGATGCTCCGATGGTTCTTGTGTTTACTTGAACGGCTGTACCGACAGCTTGGCATGTAACTATTTTGCCGAAGCAGTTGTAAACGATGGTAGCTGTATTTATCCGGGATGCACAAACCAAAGCGCATGTAACTATGACCCGAATGCAGGATGTCCTGATGAAACCACTTGTACCTACCCGGGTTGCACCGACCCTCTAGCGTTTAATTACAATGCAAGTGCGGGTTGTCCAAACAACACCAGCTGTGTGTACATTTTCGGTTGCACCGATCCAATCGCCTGCAACTATGATTCTAATGCAGGAATTGACAACAACTCATGTATTTATGGCGCGTGCACAGATCCTGAAGCATGTAATTTCGA
>JBKCGW010000253.1:0-3146 GCA_046303175.1 Flavobacteriales bacterium | reverse complement strand
AGTAAAGACTCCGTCCTGTGCAATGCTCTGAGAGGTATTCATGATGGCACCTGTCTGCGCATTAACACGAATTACATGACCATCGGAAGTGCCATAGATGGAACCATCGGCACCGATGCACATATGGCTGAAGGGTGCATTGCCACTTATGGGTGCTTCCCACAACAATGTAAACTCACTGCCGCTGTCGGCGAATGCTGAAATGTTGTCTTCCTGCTTTTGAACATATACAACACCATCGAAGCCAATCATGAGGGCAGATTGCAAAACGCCACCCCCCGGAAAAGTCTCGTTAACAATGTGATTGTACAGTTTCTCGCCGGTATTTAAATCAATGGCCCAAACAAATGCTTGGCCTTGTATCTGCTCGACAGTATATCCTTTGTTGATGGCAGAATTGATTGCAATCTCTCCGCTACCGGAAGCCAAAGGAATCGTTGGCATTTCCCAGATAAGTTCTCCGTTTTCTGGGTCCAGTTTGTAAATCTTTTGGTATCCTTCAATGTACACAAAACCGTCATCATCAAATGTTGCGCTGGTCGTGATGTAGGGCGCGACGGTCACAGCGGCTGTCCAGAGTTGATTACCTGTAGAAGCATCAAGCGCATACAATGTATCATTAGTACTCTCTGTATATCGGACGGCATAGATACGGTTGTCGCGAAGTCCAACCGGAAGAGATCTTCCGGATTGTCCTGTAACGTCCTGACTCCACAATAAATCGCCTGTGGTTAGGTCATAGCATTCAATGGGCGCGTAGGTTTGACTTAAAAATCGCATCGTGACCAAGTAGTTGTTTTCGATGAAGCTAGGTATGCCAAAATACCCCGGTGAATAGACTTCCCATAAAATGCTGTCTGTAGCTGGTCCGTTTGTATTTACAAAACCATTTTTTTGAGGATTTCCACCGCAGTTGTTCCAAGCAGAGCCTGTTTGAGCGGTGAGATTTGCGGCGCACAGCGTTAAGAGTGCAAGAGTAATTTTTTTAAGCATGGTAATAGTGGTTGAAAGGAATGCTAAATATATACTTCGTAATTCAATCGAATGGGATGATTTCAGTTTGTTCAATGAAAAATCGAATTTTTCCTTCATTTAAATATTCGATCGAGGGAAGTTTTTATGTGATTACAC
Organism: Flavobacteriales bacterium; assembly: GCA_046303175.1. Lineage (GTDB taxonomy): Bacteria > Bacteroidota > Bacteroidia > Flavobacteriales_D > Sanyastnellaceae > JAIBBG01. The sequence goes on along the minus strand of JBKCGW010000253.1, from coordinate 2,015 downwards.
TTTTCGACTATTTTGGAGCCTTGTAAATTTGTTGAACCACCATGAAAAAACTCCTCTTTATCGCACTTGCGATTGTACTGTTGAGCTCTTGTAAAGATGCTTCCAAGAAGACTTACTCTATTAAGGATGTTGCCATCACCGCCGAAGGGCCCCTGTTCGATGGTCCCAATACGATGCAGGCTACGCATGCCATCAACCTGAATGATATCGAAAGCGGTTTGCTCCCTGAGCACATAAAATCTGTGAAACTCACCAAAGCAGAACTAATCACTGAAGACAGCATCGCATTCAATAACATCCGCAATTTCGTATTGCAGTTCACTGCTGCAGATGCCCCCATGCAAAAGGCAGGTGTGCTGAATCCGGTTCCGAAAAATTCGTCAACCGTTCAGATTTCACCCGCAGCAGAAGCTGAACTAAAAGATAACTTCCTTCAAAAGGAGATGGTCATCATTCTCGATGCCGACCTCGAAGGGGACCGCGATGAGAATTTGACCTATACCGGAAATTTTGAATTTGAAATCACTTACAAGAAATAAACTATGAGATCACTACTACTCGTATGTGCATTCGTTGCACTGCAATTTTCAAGTCTTGCACAGGTTACTGAGCAAGATCGCTTAATCGGTGTTTGGGAACCCAGCAACGGAAAGGCTCGTGTGAAAATTGAAAAGATATCCGATAAATACTACGGCAAAATCGTTTGGTTGAAGGAGCCTGTTGACCCTGTTACCAATCAACCGAAGGTCGACAAGAACAATCCGGATGCGAGCATGCGCACGGTGCCGTTGAAAGGATATCGCTTGTTGAAGGACTTCAAATACTTGGGCAAAGACCAATGGGATAGCGGTACTATTTACGATCCGGAAAACGGAAGTACCTACAAGTGTATTATCAAGATGACCGACAACAACACCTTGGATATCCGCGGATATATTGGTGTGGAAGCATTGGGGCGCACCGATGTTTGGAAGCGTTTGGATGTAAAAAAATAAACTCTTTTCATGGGTATGAATAAATCGCTTGCTGCGCTGATGGCGCTGTTGATGCCTTGTTGGCTATTCGCTCAAACCGATACGACCACGGCTGAGGAAGAAGATTTTTCGATGTACGAAAACCTCGACTTTGTGGACGCAGGAGCCAAACGTTTTTGCACTCCGAAAGTGTTTGACTTGAGTCCGGCAAAGCTCATTTCGGTTGGGTTCGATTATCAAGGTGCTTTCACAGTCGATTATGGCGAGTGGAAATCCGGCGATAGCACTTGGTCTGCAGGATCGGGCAACTTTTCAGGGGCCGGTGGCTTGCGATTGAACGCCAACATACCGGTTATCTCTAAAACGAACATCGTGTTGCAAGCCGGCGTGAACTATGCACGCACGGGATTTGATGGCACGTTGGATGCCCCTGTCAATCCGCTCGATGCGACCCTGCGCACCAATGGTCTTACTACTGCCGGTATTAACTCCACGCTATTCAAGCCGCTTGGCGACGAGAAGTTTATCATCGCTCAAGCTTCAGCCGATTTGAATGGTGATTTCTACTTGGATAATATCACGCCGCTCAAGTACACACGCTATAGTGCCGCAGTAATTTATGGTAAGAAAAAAAGCGATCGTAAAATGATTGGTTTCGGTTTGTCGCGAACGTATCGGGTAGGGGAGCTCAACTACATTCCGGTGATGCTCCTCAACTGGACGGCGCCTAGTCGCAAGTGGGGTGTTGAAATGCTTGCGCCGGCGCGAGCTCACGTGCGCAAAACCCTTTCAGCGCGAAACATCCTGATGTTTGGCTATGAGCTCGAAGGTAACTCCTATCGCATCCTGGCCAACACCGATGCCACGCCCAATAACTACGAACTGCGTCGTGGTGAATTGCGTTTCCGCGCAGTGTGGGAAACATCGATGTATCAGTTTATCTGGATGTCGTTGCAGGCGGGATATCGCTATGGTTACAGCTTCAACCTCGATAAATTCGACAACGACAAAGAGTTCTTCCGCGGATTCTTCGGCGATCAA
>JBKCGW010000252.1:0-6774 GCA_046303175.1 Flavobacteriales bacterium | reverse complement strand
CCATTATATGCTCTTCTTCACTTTTCGTGATCATTACAACAGGAAGGGTTGGGTCGATGTCCTTGATTTTTTGCAACGCCGTAAGTCCATTGATGCCGGGCATATTTTCATCTAGAAATACGATGTCGAAAAAGCTCTCTCGCGCTTTTTCGATGGCTTCTGCCCCGTTGTTAACGGTTACAACTTCATAGCCTTTTTGCTCTAGAAAAAGTACGTGCGGTTTGAGCAAATCGATTTCGTCGTCGGCCCATAGAATGCGTTCACTTGCCATAATTCAAAATAATTGGGGGTAATAGCCTGTTCAAATCTACGATGAAAGGCATTTTGGATTAACTCAGCATTGCATTCGATATTTTTGTGGTCCAATTATTTTTCTTTGGCACTTCGACGCAAAATCATAAACGACCCGGTGTATGGCTTCATTACGATTCGCCATGCTTTTATTCTGGAGCTGATTGATCACCCTTGGTTTCAGCGTTTGCGTCGCATTGCGCAATTGGGATTATCTCATTTGGTCTATCCGGGGGCATTGCACAATCGTTTTCAGCATGCCATTGGTGCCATGCACTTGATGCAAAATGCCATCGATGAGTTGCGCTTGAAGGGAAATGAAATTACCGATGAAGAGGAAGTGTCTTTGCTTTGTGCCATTTTGCTTCACGACATTGGTCACGGCCCCTTTAGTCATGCTTTAGAGTATACCATTGCCAGCGAGGTACATCATGAGCGAATTTCATCGCTGATGATGAATCGCCTCAACGAGCATTTTGGCGGCAAGCTCACCATGGCCATTGCAATCTTCAATAACGAATATCCGAAGAAGTTTCTCCATCAGTTGGTAAGCAGTCAACTCGATATGGATCGTCTGGATTATTTGGCGCGTGATAGTTTTTTTAGTGGAGTTGTTGAAGGGCAAGTGGGTAGTGAGCGCATTTTGAAGATGCTCGATGTGGTGGACGATCAATTGGTTGTAGAAGAAAAGGGAATTTACAGCATCGAGAAATTCATCGTGGCCAGACGATTCATGTACTGGCAAGTGTACTTGCATAAAACAGTACTGAGTGCCGAGTTCATGTTGGTGAATGCGCTGCGCAGAGCTCAAGTGCTGGCGCGATCCGGCGCTTCTTTGCATTGCTCGCCTGCATTGCACTACTTTTTGTACAATCAGGTGAAGCAGGAAGAATTAATTTCAAAACCAGAGGCTTTGCAGCACTATGCTTCGCTCGATGATTTTGATATTGCAGCTGCCTTGAAAGTTTGGCAGCATCATGAGGATCGAGTCCTGTCCATGATTGCAACCCACATGGTGAATCGCAGTTTATTCAAAATAGAGATACAACGTGAGCCATTTGAAGCTTTGAGGGTTGAAAAAGAGACAGAGCGTATCGCCTTGAAGTATGGGTTAAGCCCGGAAGAAGCTAGTTACTTTGTAATCCAATCGAGTGTCGACAATCGTGCTTATAACAGTCAGTATGACGTCATCCGCATTTTGATGAAGGACGGCAGTGTGCGCGATGCCGCCGAGGTTAGTGATCATCTGAATATCGCAGCGTTGAGCAGCGTTGTAGAGAAGCATTTTGTGGCTTATTTGAGGTAGGTTGCCACGAATTCATGAATGGTTGGTGTTAAGCCACGAATTCACGAATTGGAGTTTCCTTGTTAAGTTACCACGAATACACGAATTGAAATTTCCGGATTGAGTTGCCACGAATACACGAATACACGAATTGAAATTTCTTTGTTGAGTAAGGGGTGGAACTGCGCGCAACGGAAGGTTGTGCGGGCAATAGAATGACGTGTTGAGAAGTTACTCTTCGCCCCTCGCCCTTCGCCCTTAAAGATTCACCTCTTCCCCATCCTTATCAAAGATGTGGTACTCGAGCAGGGCAGCGCTGGTAGAAGGTTCTACGCGCAGTTTCATTTTGTATTTCTTGCTCCAAGTTTTGGTGATGTTGGAGAAGAAGCCGCGATTGAGGTAGGCTTCTACCATGGGGTGCACGGCTAGACGCAGTTGCTTGTGCGTTCCTTCCTCGGAAAGGAAGCGAATGTTGTTTTCAATTTCTTCGGTGAAGAGCAGAGAAGATTGTATGGTGCCTTTACCGTCGCAGCTTGGGCACTTTTCGGTGGTAACTACTTTGGTTACCGGTTTCACACGTTCGCGGGTAATCTCTACTACGCCGAAACGGCTCGGTGGAAGAACATTGTGCTTGGCCTTATCTTCTTTCATCGCATCGCGCAGCACATCGCTGAGTTTGCGCTGATTGTCTTTGTTCTGCATATCGATGAAGTCGATGCAGATGATGCCTCCCATGTCTCGTAAGCGCAACAAGCGGGCTATTTCTTTGGCACACTCAACGTTGGTTTGCAGGGCGTTTTCTTCCTGATTGACCACTGTCGAGTTCTTGCGATTTCCGCTGTTCACGTCGATGACGTGCATGGCTTCTGTGTGCTCAACGATGAGGTAGGCCCCACTTTTGAGGTTAACCTGTTTACCGAAGCTCTGTTTGATTTGGCGATGAATACTGAATGCATCGAATAAATCGGTGCTGCGATGCATTTTTACAATGCTTTCCTGGTGATTAAACGTTTTCAGGAATGCCTTTACTTCAGCGGCCACTGCATCGTCGTTGACGTGAATGGCTGTGAAGTTGTCGTTGAGGATGTCGCGCAGTATGGAAGTTGTCTTGTTGATTTCACCTAACACGCGTTGAGGTGCTCTTGCTGACCGCATGTTTTTGTGAAGTTCTTCCCATCGCTTCACGAGGTCTTGCAAGTCCTGATCGAGTTCTGAAACACTGGTGCCTTCGGCTTGTGTTCGAATGATAACCCCCATGTTTTGAGGACGAATGCTGCTGATGAGCTTACGAAGGCGGTCACGTTCATCATCGTCTGTTATCCTCCCCGACAATGAAATTTTGTTGGAGAAAGGCACCAATACCAGGTAACGACCTGCAATGGTTACTTCGGACGTAAGTCGGGGACCTTTTTGTGAGATCGGCTCCTTTGCGACCTGCACCGGAATCACATACCCTTGGCCAATAACATCTTTTATTTTACCCTCTTTTTTAATGTCGGGCTGCATTGCGAAGCCCATCAATTCGGGGGAGCGTTGTTCGCCTGCTATTGTCTTTCGAGCGAAAGCATTGAGCGAAGCAAACTGGGGGCCTAAATCGAGGTAATGCAAAAACGCATCTTTGCTATAGCCAACATCCACAAAGCACGCATTGAGATGGGGCAATATTTTTTTCACCCTACCCATATAAACGTCACCTACTGCATACTCCTGGTTACGCTGTTCGCGATGGAGTTCAATAAGGACCTTCTCTTTGAGCAAAGCAATTTCCACTCCCGTAGAAGTAGAATTGATAATGAGTTCGATGTTACCCGTCAAAACCGGAGAATTGAGAAAATAGAAAACAGGTGGAAGCGCAGAGCGACCACCCTGAATGGAGGACTGATGCGCACTAGTTGGCGCATCAGCACACTGAAGAAATTACTAGCGTACTTTCTTCTTGTGGCGGTTCTTTCTCAAACGCTTCTTTCTTTTGTGTGTGGCCATCTTATGGCGCTTTCTTTTTTTACCGCAAGGCATTGTTTTGCTGTGTTAATTGAATATTTAAAGTATCTATAAACTCTTTCACTTTGGCAACAACCACTTCGTCGTTGTTGTGTCGTAAAAGTGCTTCGTAGCGTTGTTTGGCTTCAGCCGGGCGATTCAATTGCTGAAGCGCCTGTGCTGAAAAGAACAAAGAGTTGTTATCGGTTGAGTCCAATTGCAACCCTCGTTCGAAACACTGCAAGGCCAAACTTACAGTGTCCATTACCATAAACTGATAACCAACCTCAACCTGGTATTTGATATCGTCAGGGCGAAGGGTAATTACTTTTTCAAAGCGAGAGATCGCTTTGTCAAGTTGTCCGCTCTTCACCGAAAACAATCCCAAATAGTAATGCGCATCGGCATTGGTGGAATCTTCAGCAACCATTTCTCGCAGTATGGTTATACCGGCCATGGGATTGGGACCATTCACAAGCTCTACAGCTTGTTGAAGCTTTAGAGAGTCCGGATCCATGGTAGTCGCCGCAACCTCTTTCGAGGTTGGGTGTTTAGGTAACATTAAAAAAAGAACTATCAGGCCTATTGATACAAGTATTAACAGGCTTAGAATGACACGCTGTTTAGGCATTGGCATTCGAATCAACTTTCACTTTAGCCTTCACATCATCCATAAACTCTTTAGCTGGCTTGAATGCAGGAATGTGATGAGCCGGAATAACTACACTTGTCTTGGCAAGGATATTACGACCAAGCTTTTCCGCACGCTTTTTCACGATGAAACTTCCGAACCCGCGCAAATAAACGTTTTCTCCATTTTCCATTGCGTTTTTCACGGTGCCCATGAAACCTTCAACAATTGCAAGTACGTCGTTACGATCAATACCGGTTTTGTTGGAAATTTCGGTTACTATATCTGCTTTTGTCATATCGTAATGTTATTTGTTGTCAATCAGGTAATTTTGAAACGGGCGGCAAATATACTCCTCTTTTTTTATTTCCAAAGTGTTCTTTTACTGAAAGTTAGGATTTGCCGTTTCTGTCCATTCCTTCTAGGGCGTATTCTGCGTGGCATAGGCCTGTAAAAGCTTGTATGCGCTACACTTGTGGAGAATATGAACCCGGCGCATCAACTTATTTCATGGTATAACGAGCAAAAGCGTGACCTGCCATGGCGTCACACCACAGATCCTTACCCGGTATGGCTCTCAGAGGTGATACTTCAGCAAACACGCGTGAACCAGGGCATGTCTTATTACTTCAAGTTTTTAGAATTGTTTCCAACGGTGTTTGATTTGGCTAATGCGACTGAGGCGGATGTATTGAAGGCTTGGCAAGGGTTGGGCTACTACAGCCGGGCCCGCAATCTGCACGCCACGGCCAAGCGAGTTGCTTTCGAGATGGGAGGTGTTTTTCCGGGAACATCCCATGAGCTGAAAAAACTGAAGGGCATTGGAGAGTATACGGCTGCTGCGATAGCATCTTTTTGCTTCGGAGAGTGCGTACCCGTGATGGATGGTAATGTTCAGCGTGTGGTTTCCCGGTTGATTGCTATGGGCGATCCGGTGGACAAACCCTCGGGAAAGCTGCAAATTCAAGAGATGCTGAATAGTTGGATTGATCCTAAACGCCCGGACATATTTAACCAAGCCATGATGGAATTTGGTGCATTGCAATGTACACCGCAAAAACCAACGTGCGATGAATGCGTTTTGAAAACAAATTGCAAAGCATATAACTCAGGGCGCGTTTTTGATTTTCCGGTCAAGTCAGGCAAAACCAAGGTAACGGATGTTTGGATGTATTACATGATTGTTGTGCACGATTCACAGGTGCTAGTTCGTCATCGATTGCATTCGGGGATTTGGAAGGGACTGTATGATTTCCCTTCTGTCGATGCCGCTGAGCAGCTACTCAACAATTCTGTATATGAGGAGTGGCTTTCGGTAAGAGACATAACCAAGGGAGCTGTATTGAAAAGCGGCCCGGTAGAAATGGAGCATGTGTTGTCGCACCGACGCATTCATGCCACATTCTTCGAGTTTTCATTGAAGAAGAAATGTGCGCCAGCTGAGAATGAAAAGTGGGTACATATCAGTGAAATCAGTCAATTGGGAGTTTCAAGACTTGTTGATAGATATATCATCAATCATAGCAAGCTGCCTCTTGTATTGGAATAAATTTGCTATAAATCATTCCTGTGGGGAATAAGGATGAGCGCCGGGCCGGATTTAGGTTTGCGGCGTTAAACAATTATTCACCCTAAATTTTTAAACACATGGCAACAGTAAACAAAGTAATCTTGCTTGGCAACTTGGGTCGCGACCCCGAGACCAAAAACTTCGACAATGGTGGAGTAGTGGTTTCTTTTCCAATGGCAACTACCGAAAGCTATTGGGATAAGGAAAAGGCGGCTCGTGTTGATTTACCTACCGAATGGCACAATGTGCGTGTAACTCGACCAGGGCTCACCAAGCTTGCGCAGTTTCTTCACAAAGGAAGTCAAGTATATATTGAAGGCAGCTTGCGCACCCGACAGTATCAAACCAAAGAAGGGGAAACCCGCTATTTCACTGAGGTTGTGGCCAATGAAATTGTGATCACGGGCACTCGTGGTGCAGGAGAGGGCAACACCCAGAATATGTCTATGGAACATTCTTCACCGGCCCCGGTACCAACACCGGTTGCTGTGGGTGATGATGATCTTCCCTTTTAAGTTGAACTAATATCCTTTGATTGGAAACATTTATTGCAAGCGCTCATTTAGCGTCTACCTTGTTATCAGTTTGGAGCAACACCGGCCCTATGGTGGCGGTGTTGCTTCTTATTTTATGCAGTGCTCTTATTTCGAGTAGCGAGGTCGCTTTGTTTTCGCTAACCCCGGCACAAAAGGCAGACCTCGAAGATTCGAAGAATAGTTCGGATCTCCGAATTTTGGAATTGCTCGAGACGCCTGATCGTGAGAACGGACCCAAGCGATTGTTGGCCACGATTCTCATTGCAAATAATGCGGTGAACATTGCGATTGTCCTTATTTCATCTCAGTTGACAGCAAGTTGGTTTGAAGCGGCCAATTATCCGGAGTGGCTCCGAACGCTCATCGATGTGGTGGTTATCACGTTTGTAATCGTATTGTTTGGCGAGGTTATACCCAAAGTATATGCAACCGGAAACAATATGCAGGTGGCGCGCTTTATGGCTATGCCACTCGAGGTCAT
>JBKCGW010000251.1:0-7798 GCA_046303175.1 Flavobacteriales bacterium | reverse complement strand
CCCCTCACCAAGAAAATCAAGCAAGGCACTACGAGCGTTGTGAATTTCGAACTGGTGGCAGCTTCCAGCCAAACCGCCGAAGTAGTCATCCGCCCCGACGATGGTCCCAACCCCGCCATCGCCCTCATGAAAAAAGTGATTCGCAACAAGAAAATCAACAACCGCGAAAAGCTCGACGCCTACGAATACGAGGCTTACAACAAAGTTGAGTTCGACCTCAACAACATCACAGAAAAATTTCAGGACCGAAAAATCTTCAACGCCTTCGAGTTTGTGTTTGAAGGAGTTGACACTACACATGAAAAGCCCTACCTGCCGGTATTCATGACAGAGTCTCTTTCCGATTTCTACTTCAAACGAAACCCAAAGCTCTCAAAGGAGGTCGTGAAAGCCACCAAAGTAAGCGGTGTCGAAAACGAGTCCATCAACCAGTTCCTGGGCGACATGTATCAAAACATTAACGTCTACGACAACGAACTCGTGGCGTTCAGCAAAAGTTTCACCAGCCCGCTTTCCACTTACGCACTCGGCTTCTACGACTATGGACTGGTAGATAGCGCGACTATCGACGGCAAGTGGTGCTACAAGCTGCAGTTTTTCCCGCGCCGCAAGGCTGAGTTGCTTTTCTTCGGTGAAATGTGGATTGCCGACACATCCTTCGCGGTGAAAGAAATCGAGGCGACCATTGCCGAAGGCGCCAACATCAACTGGATCAAGGACTTCAAGGTAAAACAAACGTTCAACGAAATTGAACCCGAAGTGTGGATGCTCACCAAAGACGAGCTCGTTGTAGACTTCAATGTTTCTGAAAAAAAACTCGGCGCATACGGTCGTAAAACCTCAAGCTACCGCAACTTCGTTATCAACAAGGAACGTCCGCAAGAATATTACGAAGGATTCAGCGATATCATCGTAAAGGACGATGCTAGCGACCACAACGATACTTTTTGGGAACAGTCGCGTCATATAGCCCTTACCGCCAAAGAGGAACGCATTTACCACATGGTCGATACACTGAAGAACCTTCCTCAGTTCGTAACGGTATCGAACATTTTAAATCTCTTTGTAAACGGCTACAAGGTCATCGGCAACTTCGAATTAGGTCCCTATTACACCTTCTACAGCTTCAACCCCATCGAAGGGAATCGACTACGCTTCGGCGGACGTACCAGCAATGACTTTAGCAAAAAGGTTATGCTCGAAGGGTATACTGCTTATGGGTTCAAGGACGAGCGTTTTAAATACGGTGGAGGCGCAACCTGGATTCTCAATAAAAATCCACGCATGGCTATGAACGTGTTTGCCAAGCGCGATATGGAGCAACTTGGGCAAGGGAATGGAGCGTTTAGGCAGGACAACGTGCTGTCCTCACTCTTCCGACGAAATCCTGCCAACAAGCTCACCGATGTTACCGAGCTTTCAGGATACATTGAAAAAGAGTGGCTCTATGGCTTTCAGAACAAAGCATTCTTCAAACACAGAGTTCTAAGGCCCGCGGGTAGCAATTATCGATATGTTCGTTTCGAGCCCGAACTTAACGAGGAACAGGAAGTAAACTATCTGATTACAAGCGAAGTCGGACTGTATACTCGTTTCGCATACAAAGAAAAATTTGTGTACGGCGAATTCGAACGCATCAGCTTGGGAACAAATTACCCTGAGTTAGAACTGCAATACAGCTACGGTATTCCCGGACTAATGGGTGGAGAGTTTGAATACCACCGAGTGGGTGTTCGAATCTCTGATAAACTGCGATTCGGTCCATTTGGCTACCTGCGACTTTCGACAGAAGCTGGAAAAATATACAACCCTCTTCCCTATCCTCTGCTAATGATTCATCAGGGAAACGAGACATTCTTCTATGATGAAGGATCCTACAACACAATGAACTTCTTCGAGTTTGTTAGCGATGAATGGGTAAGTGTTTGGGCGTCTTATCATGCCGATGGATTATTCCTAAACAAAATACCCATTATGCGTCGCCTAAAATGGAGGGAAGTGGCTAGCGCCAAAGCTGTTGTGGGTGGCTATGATTTGAGAAATGACCTCATTCTATCGCGCGATGTCAATGGTGATGGAATACCTGATATTTACACGCTTAGTAAGCCATTTGTAGAGGCTGCTGTGGGAGTGGAAAACATCTTCAAGGTACTGCGTATCGATTTCATTTGGCGCCTTACCTATCTTGATCACCCCAATATTGTGAAATACGGGTTACGTGCAAAACTCCAGTTCGAGTTTTAAGATTGGTCCTTGTATCTTCGCGCGCATATTTCTGCACACATGTCTACCTTCAAAGCACACATCAACATCATGCCCCTTGAGGCACTGCTCGATCCACAAGGAAAAGCCGTAACCGGCTCAATGACTAACATTGGGTTGCCGGAAATCAGCCATGTGCGCATCGGCAAACACATCACGCTAAGTATTGATGCCAAAGACAAAAAAACAGCGGAAGGCAAAGTAGAAGAGGCGTGCAAAAAACTCCTGTGCAACGAAATCATGGAGTACTTCACGTTCGAACTAGAAGAGTCGAAGTAATTACCATGCACACACGCTGGAAGCAACTTGTAAGCGAAAAGGAATTGCACGAATGCATAGAGCGTTCTGCTGTTAATCCACAAGTAATCTTCAAGCACAGCACGCGCTGCATCATCAGTAAAATGGTGCTGCAACAATTCGAAGAACAAATCGATTCTATTCCGGCTAATGCCGAACTACTGTTTCTTGATTTGCTGAATCATCGGGATATTTCAAATTCTATTGCCACGCAACTGAATGTTCATCACGAAAGTCCTCAGGTTATAGTTATTAAAAACGGAAAGGCGATTTTTCATGAATCACATCACTCTATTGATGCTGCCTCGATTGCAGAAAATTGTTAGCATCCTTTTGGTTTGCTTTCTGTCGGTATTAAATACTCATGCTCAGTCATGGGAATACTTAACCCCTATTAAAACCAACAGCGAAGTGCGTGGTTGCTCATTTCTCGATGAACAGCGAGGAATCGCGGTAATCTTGGCAACCAAAAAAGTGTTTCGCACCATGGATGGGGGCGAGATGTGGGAGAATATGTGGACGCCCGCCGTTAACAGTAATCCCACGGATGTAGAATGGGTGACCAACAACTTGCTTTTCATTTCGGCAGGTAATGGCGACTTGTTTCGCTCATTGGATGGGGGCAATACCTGGTCAAACGTTAATCCACCAACTACAGCATGGCTTTATAATGTTCACTTCCTGAATGAGACAACCGGCTTTGTAACTGGAGAAAGCGGCACCATTCTTAAAACAACCGATGCCGGTGCCACATGGACACTCCTTCCCGCTGTGACCACCAGCCGATTATATGGTGTACATTTTACGGACGACAACAATGGGGTCATTGTAGGCTGGAACGGCGCTATCCTGCGAACAACAGATGGTGGTGATTCGTGGTCCGTAATCACTACCAACATAACCGCCAGCCTTCAAGATGTTCACTTCGTTGATGCCAATACAGGCTTCACATGCGGCGGCGTAATCGCAAAAACAACCGACGGTGGACTCACTTGGAACACGGTATTTTCCGCTGCTAACAACTACTTTTATGTAATGAACGTAAGTTCAAACGGACAAGGGTACGCCGCGGGCAACATGGGCGTTTTTGTGAAAACCACCAACTTCGGACAGACGTGGCAGAACCAAACCGTCTTAGGTGATGGAGATATTTATTGTGGGGATCATGTTTCGGCTTCTGCAGCTTACATGATGGGCAAGATGCAGATTCATAAAAGCACGAACGACGGCTCATCATGGTCCGTGATAAAAAATGCAGCGCCCGGTGGAGGTGTTACCGCTTTGCAGTTTTTGTCGGATACACAAGGAACCATTGTTTCATTTGCATCCGGAGGAACTTTCTATGGTGGTATTGCACAAACCTCAGACGGCGGAAGGCTTTGGAACATCCGTCAAACCTCTACAACCGGCGGTTGGTATGCCGTCGATTTCCCAACGCCGCAAGTAGGCTATGTGCTCAATACGACCAGTTTGGGTAAAACCTCCAATGGCGGACAGACGTGGACTTACAGCACCTCTCCAACACTAACGGCCACATGCCTTGAATTCGTTGATACACAAACCGGATTTGCAGGCGGCTTTGGGGGTGCATCGAATATTTGTAGAACGACGAACGGCGGAACCTCTTTTACGTGCGGCACCAACATAGGTGCAAGCGATATACATTTTATCGATAGTCAGCGCGGTATTGCTGTTCGAAATGTGCAAGCCGGTGGTGACACGTATTACAAGACTTTTGATGGGGGTAACACCTGGGAATACCACAATGGAGTAATTGGCTCGAACATTTACTTCTATAATGATAGCATCGGCTTTGTGGGTGGCCAGAGCGGTGTTTACCGAACGTTGAACAGCGGCGAAACGTGGGATTTTATATTCATCAGTGGTGGCGAAATACTCGATGTAAAATTCTACAACGACAACCTTGGCTTTTGCGTAACTAGTTATGCTAGTATTTATAAAACAGAAGATGGTGGCAATACGTGGGACATTCTGTTACAAAACGATCTCAGCAACCTGGGCGCATCAACAGCTCATTTCACCGATAATTATTGCTACATCGGCTCCGGTGGCGATATGTATCGCACAGAGCTTGGTTGCGGCACGTTTACACTGAGTAACATCACAGGCGATCAACAATGGTGCGAAGGGGTTTATGGACAACTGGTGTGCGAGCAAGTTGCAGGAGCCATCAGCTACGAATGGCAATTACCCGAAGGTTGGACCGGCGCAGAAAACGATCGCATCATTCAGCCATTGCCAAATGCTAACGGCGGTCTTGCTACAGTCACGGTAACCAATGCTTGTGGCATAACGGATTCTGTTAGTATCAGCTTGAGCGTAACCGAGCGCGTAGACAGTGTATTTGTCATTACCGGACCTACCGTGCTGTGCGCAGGCACAACCGCAACATACAGCGTTCAAGCCGATGAAAACGCAACAGACTATAACTGGCAAACCACAGGAACCATCACAAACTTGAATGATCAAACCATTGCAATCACAGCCGGAACGCAAGACTTTTTCATCAGTATACAAACACAAAATGACTGCGGTGTAAGCAACTACATCACGCTCACCGTAGCGGTTCCAGACACCAATACATCACCCGCCAATTTTGATGGAGATTGCACCGTCAATGAAACAGATATGCAACTACTTCTCGATAATTACGGCTGCGCGGAAAACTGCTCAGCGTTCGACCTCAACAGCGATGGCTACATTGGTGTTGAAGATGTAATGCTATTTATTGAGTTTGCCGCTCAGTAGATTAGGAAGAGAAGTTGCTCATTAGTGCTTATTGATTTGAACAAGTACTAATTACCAAGTACAAAGTACCGGTGGGAAGGGTGGTTGTAAAGCAATCTCCATTCGTATCCGTACTCAGTCCCTTGTACCCAGTACCTTTTTGAAGTACTAATTACCAAGTACAAAGTACCGGTGGGAAGAGGGTTTGTAAAGCAATCTCTATGCGTATCCGTACTTAGTCCTTTGTACTTACTACTTAATCGCAGCAATCCCCGGCAAATCAATACCCTCCAACGCCTCTAGCATCGCACCGCCACCGGTGCTCACATAGCTCACTTTATCAGCCAAACCGAATTGATTGATAGCCGCAACACTATCGCCGCCGCCTACTAATGTGAACGCTCCATTCTGTGTGGCCTTCACCAATGCGTTGGCAACAGCTATCGTTCCGTGTGAAAAATTGGGCATTTCAAATACACCCATCGGGCCGTTCCACAACACAACCTTCGACTGCAAAATAACCTCTTCAAAACGCGCCGACGCAGCTGTTCCAATGTCCAGGCCCATCCAACCCGAAGGTATTCCACGACTCTCGGAAGTTGTAATTTGTGCATCATTCGAAAACGCATCAGCAATAACAGAATCTTCCGGGAGGAATATGTTTACACCTTTCTCCTTCGCCTTTTCCAGCAGTGCTTTCGCTAACTCCAGTTTGTCGTCCTCAACCAACGAGTTGCCCGTTATGCCGCCCAACGCTTTGAAAAACGTGTAGGCCATTCCTCCGCCAATGATGATATTGTCAACACGGTTCAGCAAATTTTCGAGGATGGTTATTTTACTGGAAACCTTGCTGCCACCAATGATTGCGGTTACGGGTTTCGCGGTTGAGTTCAATACGCGATCGATACTCTGTACCTCGTCCTCCATCAAATAACCAAACAGTTTATCGGTTGGGAAAAAGCGTGCAATAACCGCTGTGCTAGCATGAGCCCGATGGGCTGTTCCGAACGCATCGTTGATGTACACATCTCCATTCTCTGCAAGTTGTCCGGCAAAAAACTCGTCACCCGCTTCTTCTTCCTTATAAAAACGTAGGTTTTCAAGCAACAAGACATCGCCCTCCTTCATCGCATCAACTACCGATTTAACCCTATCACCAATGCAATCTTCTGCAAACGCCACCGGCTGTTCGAGCAGCTCAGATAAACGCGACAATACGTGCTTCATAGAGTATTTCGCCTCCGGACCTCCCTTGGGTCTTCCCAGGTGCGACATCAGCAAAACCCTTCCACCACCTTGCGCCACCTTACGGATGGTTTTCAATGCGGCGCGTATGCGTGTATCGTCGGTTACCTGAAATTGGTCATTAAGCGGAACATTGAAATCAACGCGAATAAGAACACGTTTACCTTTAAAAGAGACAGAATCGATTTGATAAGACATCGGGAAAAGCTTTTGCGCAAATGTAAATGGCGAAAGTGATGCAACGCGAATAAAGACAGAGAAGTATGAGAACGTTGGTTTTCCGGTTCCGTAATTCTCTGTGCACCATGTGCCCTCTGTGTTTAAAAATTAGTACCACGAAGATCACGGAGATGGAAGATTCAAAAAATTTGTACCACTTAATTCTCTGTGCACCCTGCGTCCTCTGTATTTAACAATTAGAACCACAGAGTTCACGGAGATCACAGAGAGGGAAGATCCAATAATTTGTACCACTTAATTCTCTGTGCACCCTGCGTCCTCTGTGTTTAAAAATTAGAACCACGAAGATCACGGAGATCACAGAGAGGGAAGATCCAATAATTTGTACTGCTTAATTCTCTGTGCACCCTGCGTCCTCTGTGTTTAAAAATTAGAACCACGAAGATCACGGAGATGGAAGATCCAAAAATTTGTACCGCTAAATTCTCTGTGCCCTCTGTGTTCTCTGTGTTTAAAAAAACAATCACACGGAATATTATGTGCGCCTTCCTATAATTTGGCCAACTCATTCCGAACTCCCCTAAACTCCTGTAGTTCCATTTTAATTGATCCTACCAAGATTTCTGCTTGCGCCAATACAGGAATATGATTCAGGTCGTCTGTAATCCAAACAGTAAGGTCTTGTTCTTTCTTGAATACACGCCCCTTCTGAACCACAGGAACAAACTTCAAACAACGAAATGTACCGGCGTCAATAGTGATGGTTTCACGGCCAATGAATTTCATTTTTAACGGAACAATTTCATCATCGACAAGCGCGGTGATGGTGTATACGTCGCCTTCACGCGCATAGCTGTAATCGAGCGTACGTGCATAGTAATACGAACTCAACATGTCTTGGACAAACTCTGGCGACTTGTAGCCTTCACCCTTGATGTTCTTGAAGCCTCGTCGCTCGGGGAAAAACGTATAGTCTTGCTGAATGCGGTAACCTCCTTCATCGCAGTTGCGCAGGAAGCGATAGGGAAACATTCCCGCTTTATCAATGTGCGTTTCGTAATGATCA
>JBKCGW010000250.1:0-2263 GCA_046303175.1 Flavobacteriales bacterium | reverse complement strand
TGGTTCTCAGACCGCAATTCCTGAACTAACCGTTACAGGTACAGCAATTTCCGGAACAACCTTCGAGCAATACAGCATTCCACTTGGTGCCTACCCGTATGTCCAGGTATGTTTACAGGTGAATGTTGTCGACGATTTGGGTGTAATTCAAGGTCAGACCATGGGGTGCCAATCGGCGATCAACTTTCCGCAGCCAATGGTTGTTACTGCCTCTGTTGGCTTGAATAATTGCGGGCAGCCTTCTTGCCTCGCTCAGTTCATGGCCATCGGCGGTTCAGCCCCATACACTTATTTGCTGAGCAACGGGCAAGTAATTTCACCGGGCACTTGGAACTGTTTTGATGTGGCCGGCACCTATGTGCTCACCGCAATTGATGCTACTGGTTGTGAAGCCAGCACCAGCTTCACCATACAAGGCGGGCAAACGGAGAACGCAACGTGTGAAACAGCGCAATCGCTTGATAACGGTATTATATTGTATGATACGTTGTGCACAGTGAACCAGGAGCAGCCTGCCTGCAGCAATGGACTAAGCTTCTTCCAAAGTGGTTGGTACAGTTTTAACTCGGAGAATTTTTCGCATGCCAACATCGCTTTTTACAGCGGATATGATGCGAACCCAAGCGGTTCCGGCGGATTCAATCCACCGACGGCGATTCAGGTATATCAAGCCGACGCCGCAGGCGGATGCGCCGGAGCTGAATTGGTATACTGCCAAAGTTTTGCCTCGAATACGGCGACAGGCGATGCGTTACTGCCGTGTTTTGATTTGGCCGATTCGGTGGTGATTCAACCGAACACAACCTATTTTATCAAGTTCATGACGATGTGGACCACTTGGGTGCCCGTGCAAGGGCTTGTGATGTTGACGAACGAATCCATAGCGCCGTTGTGTGGTTGCACCGATAATACATCGTGCAATTATGATCCGGATGCACTTATTCCGGCAGGTACTTGCGGTTATTCGGGATGCATGGATATTGGCGCCTGCAACTATCAGCAGTGGGCTACCTGCGATAATGGTTCATGCATTTATGGAAGTGATATTACCGGGTTCATTTTCCATGACGTAAATGGAGATGGAGTTCAGCAAACCTGGCAGCCGGCGGAGCCTGTATTGAGCAATATTGGCGTTATTACCATCGAAGAATTGGGTATACTGATATACCCGGATGCGAGCGGACAGTTCTTGCTTCCGAATATTTCGCAGGGTACCTACACGATAACCTTTGAAGATCCCAATGGCTACTGGGTATTGAATGTTGATAGTGTAATGCAGGTTACGCTGCCGACATGCAATGGGCTGAAGCTACCGCTATTGCCGGTTAGCGAGGCCATGGCTCAAGTGAGTGGTATGAGCATGTGGGAAAACAGCACCATTCATTGTGCTGTAGGTTTTAATCCGGGCATCTATATTTATAACAACGGTAATTTACCGCTGAACGGTACATTCGTCATGACATTAGATCCGTCGTTGACCTACACCCCTGCGCCATGGGCCGGCACCGGTGTAACGGTGGAGGAACCAACCGAAACGTCACCGGGAACTCTAACCTGGACTATCGACAACCAACCCGCGGGCACGTTATTCTATTATCAGGTGCACATTAACTGCCCCGGCGCTGCAACAAAAGGTCAGTCTTTTCCTTTCACGTTTGCACTTACATTATTAGATCCGTTAGGTGGTGTGTTCTATGACAACGAATGGGCATTCAATCCTATTGTAACCTGCAGCTATGACCCCAACGACAAGCAGGCAACTCCTGCAGGTTGGACAGAACAGCATTTTATCACCGCGGGCGAAGAACTGGAGTATCGTATTCGTTTCCAAAATACCGGTAATGCACCTGCATTCAATGTGCGCATCGAAGACCAACTCGATTTGTCTAAACTCAATTTGAATTCATTCACGCCAATCGCGGCTTCGCATTCATACAGCACGATTGTGACACCGGATGGCATGGTGCAATTTGTCTTCGACAATATCATGCTGCCCGATAGCGTGCACGATGAGCCGAACTCACATGGTTGGGTGGTATATCGCATACGTTCGTTTGATTTACTGCAACCGTTGGAGGTGATCAACAATACGGCGGCGATTTATTTTGATGACAACGAACCCGTAATTACCAATACCTATTCACACACCATTTTCTCGTGCGATTTGATTCCGGATCCGAATGGAGTGAACGCAGCGTGCGAAGAACAACCCGTTATGCTGAATGTTTTCCCTGAGTTGGATTACACAGAAACATACACCTGG
>JBKCGW010000249.1:0-1321 GCA_046303175.1 Flavobacteriales bacterium | reverse complement strand
CTTCCAAACTTTTTACTCTCCCACATTTGACTTTTGTAAAAGCTGACCGTACGTTTGCATGGTCTAACGGTGCTAATCGCACTTTATCCCGAATAAACTAACCATGGAGAAACTCCGCCCATGTCAGGGGGGTGAGTAGTTTTTCCCGAAAGGCCCGCCGTGCAAACGGCTTCCGCCTTGCATCCTCGCGCGGGTGCTTGGTGTGAACTCCTTTCGCCGGTGCGCAACGTACACCTCAAACATGCTGAATCCCTGATTGTGTTGGTCAACCCATGTCCTTGCTGTTTATGCTACTCATACCATTCGAATTGAATCCTCACTTATAAACATGAAAATCTAACTTTATGAAAACAACAGAAATCATTGAAAAAACCATCGCCGAAAATGCGCACCTCATTCAGAACCTGTTCCGATTGATACCCCGAAACAAACCACAGTTTCAAAACACTCCTCCAACGAATCCACGAAGCATACCGTTGATTACGGCTATACAAAGCCCGGCAAAAGTGTGCACACGAAAAATTCAACGACCTTACAACCCTTCCGTTGATGGAGTGGTTTTCGAATGCCTGGGATCTTCTCTTGCCGGGCTTTCGAATGTACTGCAATGCCCTACCATCAGCCTGTTCTGTCCCAGCATTGTGCAGGCTGCACAACAGAAAGTACAACAACAGTACAGTCTGAAAGAAGGCGATCCGTGTTACAACTTTCTGGTGGAGCAATATGCAGGTCGTATTGCCGTGCTCACTCACCTCTTCCAAACAGCGCTCTGGATAATCGACGAGGCATACAGCACCCAAACGCCTCATCAGCCCGTCGATACCCAGCGATGCGATGCACATGAATGCTACCGAAATAATCTGGCGCACTGGTTTGTGGCCCGAATCGTTCGCCACAAGGAAGAGCTACGATCGATCATGCTCGAGCGCATTTATTCGGACGTTGAGATGAGACGAATCCACGAAGTGCTGTGTAGCAGCGAATCCAATACGTTGGATGCTTTCAGGATCTGCCTAGCATGGAAAAGCTCATCGCTCGAGATGCTCATGGCGCTGTGCCATGCGGGCTGCTCTGAAGAAGAGTCTTCCTTCCGCAGCAACCCTCATGGTTTTTGGTGGGAGTTGAGCATTCAGCTCTTCGATCACAGGCTGTCGCCCTTCGCAAAGAGTGAGCTTAGAAGAATCATCACTCTGCACTTCAGCTCGCTTCGTGCCAAGCTCCCGTTTGCCTTCTTAGACGGTCAGTTCCACCTCCGGAACTGACCATTTCTTTTCCGTTTTACGCGCACCCCCAATGGCGAGCCGGCTTTCATCAGAAACCA
>JBKCGW010000248.1:0-1892 GCA_046303175.1 Flavobacteriales bacterium | reverse complement strand
CATCCGCAACCATTAATCAATACTGCGGAGAAAAGGTTGATATGGCATTGAGCAGTGGACTGAAGTTGTACGACTGCGCCATGGCAATTTCGCCGTCTTGTGTTTTAGCCCAGAAATAATCGAGGTCGAAGGGGATTATGTTCCCGTAGTCATCTTCAATGGCTTTACGAGTCGGCTTCAAATGAAGATCGATGGTGGTTGCCCTGCCATTGTTGTCGGTAACCTCTAGCGTATAAGCTGGTGCAGCCGCACGCAAGCTGTCGGATTGTTGTTGTGACAGCTGGGTATTGAATGACTCGATGTGTACCTTCTTGAATTGCAACAGTTGATTCTTCACAGCGGTCGTATCGAATGACACTGCTTTGCGCTCGCTCATGCCCGATGCGTTGCAGTTCCACACTTCAATGTTGTTACCTCCGCCGAAGCGAACCTCCCAACTGTCGGCAGGTATCATATGGTTAATCATTCTAACCTTGCTTACCTCGAGGTGTGGGTATTCGAAGATGCCCGTATAGCGCCATTCCATTTCGTTGGTGAAGAAGCGTGTGGAAAGGAAGCCTGTGAAGCCTTCCATGTGCACGATATAGGGTTCTTCGCTGCGACCGATGCCGGGTATTTCTAGCAACATAATAGTTCCGGTATGATCGGGAGTAGGGATACCCACGTACCAAATTTTCGCCGGTTCATTTTCGCCGGTAAAAATCTCCACGCGCTTCGAAGACGATGCCAGTAGCTTCATCATGTTGTCGCGCGAGGCGTCGCTCACGTTTCCGCGAATGCGAATACGATTAAACGTTTTGAGCATGAGGTTCACGGCATCTTCACGTGCTTGTAGCTTGCCGTTGAGGCGCCATAAACGCTCGCCGGGCACTCGCTCCACGGTGGCTGTTTTTCCCAAGTGATCCGTGATAATTACCTTGGTTACTTTCGAGGTGTCTTCAATGGCGAAGTCGGTGAGGGGCTCGTCGGCAATGGTACTGCTGTTGGAACGAACAAACACAATGATAGCAGCTGCAACCAGTGTCAGAAATACAATCCCCAGAATCAAGTTCTTCTTCATCCTAAACTCAACAGGTTAAAGCGGTTTTTGAGACCAACGTTTCTTGCGTATGAAAAACTGAATAGCTCCCAGCAACATAATCACGGCAATTGGGGCAACTGTGTTGATGATTTTGAGCGTTCCGCCTGAAGAAACAATTTTCTCCTCGGCGAGTTTACGCAGCTCAATGGTGCGAGAGCGCACGCTGATGAGCGCCTGGTCATCGAGTAGGTAGTTCATGCAGTTCATCAAAAACTCTTTGTTGTCATACAACACACGTCGAAACTGTGGGTCGTAGCCCAGCGCGATGGGCATTGGCTTGCCGCTGCGCATGTCTACATCGTTGTATGCAATATCGCCATCGGCAATTACAATCATCTTGGTAGGCATGCTCTTGTCGCGGAAGGCAATGTTGGGGTCTTTCTTGATTGCGTCGGGTGTTTGATCGCGAAAGGCACTTGGGAATTTTCCTTCCAGAATCATTGCCATCGTGCGTTCAGGGCTTGCTCCATTCTCGAAGTATTGCTGGTTGAAAGCCAGTAGCTGAAGGTCAACCCGCGCAGGAGCGCGCAATTCTTTCGACAATGGCGAGCTCTTCAACAGTGGAATTTTAACGACATCGGTACTGGCGTTCACGCTGTCCAAACTACCGGCAAACTCCATTTTGATAGGATCGAGGTTAGCGGTAATAGGATGAGTGTTGGTAGAGGAGAGTAGCAGGGGAGCGTAATAGTTGGTGCGATCGGTATAGGCTCGTTGGTTGCCCATAGGACCATTGTCGAGAATAATGGGAGCTCCCTGGAAGTCAATCACGAGTGCACGGTTGAGGCGCACACCGTATTCGAACAGCATT
>JBKCGW010000247.1:0-5297 GCA_046303175.1 Flavobacteriales bacterium | reverse complement strand
TTACAGAACCATTGCTGCCACCAAAGCAGCTAACGTCGGTATGAGAATCAGAAGCTACAAGCACTGTTGGCTCGGTTACGGTTTCGCTGCCTGATACTTCACATCCGTTAGCATCACGAACGGTCCAGCTGTATGAACCTGGGCTCAAGCTGCTGTATACCTTAGGTGATGTTGCTGATGCAAACGCACCTCCGCTGAAGCTAACCTGGTAAGGAGTTGTGCCACCGCTGAACGTAATCGTTACAGAACCGGTTGATCCGCCGTAACAAAGAACATTCGTGTGTGAATCTGAAGCAACCAACGCTGTTGGCTGATTTACCGTTTCGCTGCCTGATGCTTCACATCCGTTGGCATCACGCACGGTCCAGCTGTATGAACCTGCGCTCAAGTTGCTGTATACCTTAGGTGATGTTGCTGATGCAAATGCACCACCGTTGAAGCTAACCTGGTAAGGAGCTGTACCACCGCTGTAGGTGATGGTTACAGAACCGTTGCTGCCACCAAAGCAGCTAACATCGGTGTGAGAATCATTAGCTACAAGTGCTGTTGGCTGGTTGACAGTTTCGCTGCCTGAAATAGTACAACCATTCGCGTCACGCACAACCCAATTGTAAGTTCCTGCAGTAAGACCTGTGAAAACTTTTGGAGATGTAGCTGCAGCATATGGACCTCCATTCACGCTAATTTCAAAACCACCGCCGCCACCGCTGAAATTAACGGTTACGGTTCCATTATTTCCTCCCCAGCAACTAACATCCGTGTGGGAATCAGAGGCAAACAACTCAGGATGTTCGCCAACAGTACATGTTGTTGTAGCAGTTTGGCCGATAGCATCTGTGATAATTACAGTGTATGTTCCGGGAGCAAGACCTGTAGCAGTAGCGACATTGCCGGCTGCACCGCCCCAGTTATAGCTGAATGGGAGAGCCCCACCGCAGGTAGAAGCTGTCACAGTTCCATTGTTTACTCCGAAACATGCGTTCACTGAAGTGCATGAAGCCGTTAACGGACAAGCCAGATAATTTCCGACGTTGCCGTTGTTGTAATTATTGTTGATCATATCAGCTGCATTCGAATAAGCGCTGAATGATGCATTGATGGCAGGAGTGCATCCGCCAATCTTTTGGTTGGCCATATCAAAGAACTGCTGAACGGTAAGTCCTGCAAACGGACCATAGGCAATTCGTAAACTCGCCAAAGTCAATGGATTCGCCCCAAAAGCCGGAAGCATATTATCCAAACGAATATTGATAGCCAAGGCTACCAACTGTCCGGCGAACACGTTGCGGTGTTGACCACGATTCGGGTTGGTGAGTGTTCCTGTAGGCAATGCCGAAGGAGAAGAGACTTGTGGCAAATAATTGCGCACAGCCGAAGCAGAAGTCAAGCGTAACTTGTTGTTACAACCGATGGTGAGATAATTGGGAGCCGGAAAGGCTGCCTCGAAATTGTTTTGAAGAATTGTTCCCGGGTTATTACCATTCGGAGTTGATGACCAACCACCTTGGGTGTACGTGTTAAAACCGGAGCAATTACAAAACTGGGAATAGATACTGCTTGACAACATCAGCAGCACCAGTAGTGGCACGATGAAGTACCCATTTTTGTAGTTAAAACGCATTGAATTTGGATTTGGATTAAGTTAATTTTAGCTGGTTCGGCGGGCAATTTAGATCAAAAATCGACACTAAAAAGAATCTCAGCTAAAAATCGCATGTGTTTACATATGCGAATTCGTTATGAGTATTCAATCAAAGGCGCACTGGTATTTGACTCAGTTAGTGTTGAATTGACATAAGAAGCTTCTCATTTTATTTATCAACATTAAACAAACAGCCACATGCTAAAGACACACTGAAGTGCGAATCATTTACTCGCATCTGTGGTCATTAACTATTTTATGAGTCAGGGAGGAAGCCGCCCGGCCTCCTCCCCACTCATAGATGAGCAGCTCATATCAATTCTTCTGCAACCACTTGACAAGTACCAACACACTGACGACACGCAGCAGCGCATTGTTTGCATGCCTCATGGTGCATGGCATGTTTGGCGCACTCGTCGGCACATGCACTGCAGACCATCGCGCATAATGCGCTAATGTCCGGACCGAAGGTGGAGTTGCGTGCATTCATTCGCGCTGTCAAAGCGCATATATCTGCACATTCCCTGCACAATTCGGCACACTCAGATCGACTGTTTTCAATACAATCTGTCAGGCATCGCTCGCAGGCTATCATACATGCGATACAACTTTCGATACAGGAATTGTAAGTGCTCATGGAAGTTTGTTTTATCGTTTCCGTGAGCAAATGTGTGGCCTACCGCAAGGCATAAACTATGACATGCGAAAGGAGAGTTCGTGATTAAAGCCGGGTTTGCTTATGACGTGTCATGCACTCATAGAATTCTTTGCGCTCTCTGCGACTTTGCGGTGAAAAAAAATAACCGCAGAGGCGCAAAGAGCGCAAAAAACCAAATAAAAGAACCTCAAAAAACCTTTGTGTTCTCTGCGCAGGTGGAATGCTGCCACAGATAGTGACGAATGGCCAGTGGCGAGCGGCGAATGTATGCAGTAGGCAATGCGAAGGTGCAGACCGAGCCAAGCCAAACTTTTACATAAAACCATAAAAAAGGGCCACAATCACTTGCAGCCCTAATTCATCAGTACCCAGTACTCAGTACCCAGTAACCAGTACTCAGTAACCAGTACCCAATTACATCTTCACGTTATCCTTCAAAATATATCCTTCCTTACCACCCATCAACTTGATCTTTACGAAATCACCGTTGTCGCCGAGTAATTCGAATTCAGTATCACCGGGAACTTTGCTAACTACGCTAGCTCCTTTTTCAGGACCAGAAAGTACATCGTAACGATCCGACTTACCACCGCGAGTCTTAACAGCCTTTGCAGAAGCCGAATGTGCATTACCCGCGAGTTCGTTGACCGGAAGAATAACGCCGATAGAAGCCAATACAGCTACTTCGTCCAACTTCTTTTGAGCAAACTCCAATTCTTTACCGTATTCCTCGCGGTCAATTTCTGCTGCCTGCTTGTAATACTCAACAGCTTTCTCGAAGTTACCATAGGTGAGGTAGATGTGAGCAATGTTGACCAAGCCCTCTGCGCAGTATGGGTCAAGTTCCACAATTTCCTTGTAAAGCGTAAATGCACCTTCGAAGTCCTTTTGGTCCTCGAGCAATTCCATGGCCTTTTTGCCCTTAATTGCATGATCCTTCACTTTAATCTTGCGGTAGTCAGGCTTTACTTGTTCGAAAATAGGGCATACATAATCGGCTGCCATTTTAACCAATGCATCAAACGCTTGGTCAACCAAAATATTGGTAGCTGTCATGGCTGTCCAGTTGCCTGATTTCGCGTCATAGGTAGAAGCCGATTCCTTCGTGATGTCCTTCGACATAATCGCCAATACCTGACCGGTGGTAACTGAAATAATCTTCATTGAAATCGTCGCACGAATCTTACGTACACGGCGTGTGCTGCCCGATTCATAGTTTTCGTTCCAGTTGGTGCTTCCTGAAATGATAGCATCGATACCCAGGATTTTACCTACAGCTGTCGCTTGTGAGTCATCGATAACTCCCGACATTCCCAATTGCTGCTCTTTCAGGATACGCTCCATTTCGGTGCGCTCCACGAAAGAGAAAATCGAGGTCTTAACGCCCTTCTGAAAGGTTTCTCCATCTTCTACCTTGAATAAGCCCACGCTTACTTTATCAATGCCACGGTTGTCCTGCATCCAAGCCTGGATGAGCTGGTCGGTGGTCTTCTTACCACGTCCATCGTAACGATCGTAGTAATAGTTGTTGTTTTCCTCACCGAAGTCTAGCACAGCCACGCGCTTTACGCCTGGAAGCGGCTTTTCAGGAGCCTTCATAAGGAAATACGGCTTTTGTGCCTGTGAAAACGCCGCCAACAAAACGAAGCAGCAAGAAAGTAAAAATTTCATGAGATGAGAATTTGATTAAATTTTAGATTGCAAAAATAGAAATTCAAAGTGGCATATTGTCATGTTATTCACTTGTTTTGACTTCCTAGACATTCCCTTACTTACTTCTGTAATTTCGCTGCAAAATCAAGCCCTATGGAACTCGACGAGATTATAGAATTCCAAGCATCGCCACAAATGATTGCCAAAATCATGGAGATGAGCATCCATAAAACCTTCGCAGAGGGGGATGTTATTTTGCAGGAAAATGCCCATATCCGTTCCATTCCCATCGTCACCTCCGGCAGCATTCGAGTGATGCGATCAGAAGGCGACGAAAAGGAAATACTCCTTTACTATATCAAAGCCGGGGAAAGTTGCATCATGTCGTTTTTAGGGGGCATCCACAACGACACCAGCAAGGTGAAAGCCATCGCCGAGGAAGCCACCGATATCCTATTCGTTCCCGTCAACAAAGTGAAAGAGCTCATTCGTGAATTTCCCGAGTGGCTCGACTACATCTTCCGTCTCTATCACCAGCGCTTCGAAGAGCTGTTGGAGGTTGTAAATGCCGTAGCATTCAAAAAAATGGATGAACGCCTACTCCTATTTCTGGAGAAAAAGGCCGAAGTGTCGCACTCCAAGGTGCTCTCAGTAACACACGAGCAACTTGCAACAGAACTCGGAACAGCGCGTGTAGTTGTATCGCGCCTGCTCAAGCAAATGGAAGTAGAAGGACTGGTGAAACTGGGCCGCAATAAAATAACGCTCGTGTAACATAAGTCACGCTTACAGACGGAATCGTTTTACATGTTTGCATTGTAATTCAAACTTGAAGCAACGATGAAAGCAAACATGGGAACAACCGACAAAATCATACGTCTTCTGCTGGCTGCAGTTTTTGCGACCTTGTTTTTCACGGAAACCGTTAGCGGCACAATAGGTATTGTATTACTCGTGCTCGCCATTGTCTTCACGCTAACCAGCTTCGTCAGTTTTTGTCCGCTATATGCTCCCTTCGGAATCTCAACCTGTACAACCCAGAAATAACCATGGCACAATCGTTCAAAGAAATTATCAATAGCGAAACCCCCACTCTCGTTGACTTTTTTGCCGAATGGTGCGGCCCCTGCAAAACCATGGCTCCCATTCTCGATGAGCTAAAATCAGAAATAGGCGAAAACGCCAAGATCATCAAAATTGACGTAGACAAAAACCAACAAGCTGCGCAAGCATTTCAAGTTCGGGGTGTTCCCACTCTGTTGCTCTTTAAGAAAGGGCAAGTTGTTTGGAGACAATCGGGCGTTGTTCCTGCGTTTCAGCTAAAACAACTCATCGAGCAACATC
>JBKCGW010000246.1:0-14225 GCA_046303175.1 Flavobacteriales bacterium | reverse complement strand
CGCGTTGGTTTCATCGATTTAACGTCGGGGGAAATGGGCACACGAGGCAATGAGACAACCCGAATGCAAGAAGCTACCAAGGCCACGGAAACAATGGGGTTAACACTCCGGGAAAATTTACATTTCAAAGATTGTTTCTTCATCAACGACGAATGGCATCGTTTGCGAATCATCGAAAAAATTCGCCAATACAGACCAACCGTTGTTTTGTGCAATTCACCCAGCGACCGCCATCCTGACCATGCCCGAGCATCGGAACTCGTTCGTGAAGCCTGTTTTTATGCAGGACTGCCGAAAATTGAAACGAACTACTTAGGGGAAAATCAAGAGGCTTGGCGTCCGCGTTCTGTATTCATGTACATACAAGATTATTTCATAACTCCATCCTTCGTGGTAGATGTATCGGATTTCTGGCAAAAAAAACTGGACGCTTTGAGATGCTATCAAACTCAATTTTATACGCCAGAAAGTTCAGAGCCTAAAACCCCTATTTCCGGGGAAGAGTTTTTCGACTTTTTATATGGTAAGGCATTAAATCTCGGCAGGCCTTGCGGATTCTTGTTAGGCGAAGGTTTTGTTGTTGATCGATACCCGGGTGTAACAAGCCTTGATCATATTCTTTAATGATTACGCCATGTTTTCGGTGCCTGCGAATTGGGGTTGACAGGCAAAGCAATTCGATTGAGGAAAGACTCAAACTGAGCATCAGATGGCGGAGGGCACACATCTGCAGCTACCCGCGAATTTGCATCAATCATTACCTGGTGGGGACTAGACTTTAAATTGAATTTCTCATGAACAAACGGATCCGCATTCCCATATACAATTGGGATGGGCATTTTCATGTGTTCCTCAATGTACTTGCGATAATTTCGATAATCATCGTCCATGCAAACGGCAACAAACCGTATTCTCCCATTAAACTTTTCCTTCGCGCGCTCAAGGACAAGTATCTCCTTCAATGACGAAGGGCTCCAAGTTGCAAAAAAGAGTAAATAGACCGGCTGCCCCTGATTATCTGATAGGTGCCACTTATCCTGAGCTTCGTCGGTAAATACCACTTCAGGCATATTCCAACCCATGCGGCATTTAGAAAGCTGAAATAACATACTTTCTGCGACCTCATCTATCAACGAATCTTGAGAAGCCACATGTGAAAGCAAAAAATCAATCGCAGAGCGATCGTACGATTTATTGTTGTACACCTCTTTCAAACCACAAATAGCAGCGAGCTGCTTCAATCGTGAAGACTTCAATTCAGACTCAAAACTGAGCGCCTCTCCCAATCGAACTAAATCTCTGTCAACGTTAACAGCCTTGATGAGCGCCGATTGCACATTGGCCTTCTGACCTGTAAGTAGATTTTGTGCAAATAATTTGAAGCAACTTGCAAAAGCAGGATTGTGCAAAGGCGGGACAATCGACATCAAATAGTTTTCATAAAACAGCTTGCGACTCATGCCTGATAGCAAGAACAATTCAGCTATTGAAAAACGCTTGTAATCCTGCAGAAAATCGTTTTCTGTTGCAGCCTTGTTGTGAAGAATCGAATCAGCAAACTGGGAAACCAAGTTTCCAAAATTCGAAGCACCTGTCTGCTGCAGAGAATCTTGTCCGTTTGCAGATCGATATAAGTCAACTTTACTCTTTTTATCTCCAAGGTATTTCAGATACGCTGAAGACCCCTTGTACTCTTGAGTAGCAAAGTCGTAAAAATGCTGCGCAATGAAGTCTGCGAAATCGGCATTGAACTTCCGAATCTGCAAGTTGAGATCATCGTTGTCAAGACCAAGCAATGTCAGATTTACCTCCGTATTATCGAACCGTTTGTATTCCGCCTTATCCAGCGCAGGAAATACGACTTCATACTTTTTTCCGGGTTCAACATAGATGGGGGCCTCCACGCGTTGAATATGCAAATAGACTCTCCGCGTTACTTGTGGATCGAAATCAATAGCGAAAGTACCCGAATCCGAAACATCGCATTGGGCCAACAACAACCGCTTTTCCGAAAGTTCATCGGCCAAAGCAACCACCGCCAATTTCCTTCCTTCATATCCTTTAGCCTGTCCACGAATAGCGCAGTTCTGCGCGATTGAACTAAAGCTCAAAAGCAGTGCAACAGCAAGTAGGAAACAACTACGCATAGACATTAACTCCTGCAGGTAAGAACTGAGATACGTCACCTTTATTTTTGATAATCTCACGAATAATCGTGCTACTCAATGAAATCCACTGTGGATTGGCATACAAGAGCACTGTTTCGACGGAAGGATTAAGAGATCGATTCATATGCGCAATTGCACGTTCGTATTCAAAATCCACATTGCTTCTCACTCCACGCAGAATGAATGAAGCACCATTCATCTTGCAAAAATCGATAGTTAACCCCTCGAACATTTCTGCACGCACATTCGGCACATCGGAGAACGTTGCAATAACCCATTCCAATCGCTTGGCATCGGGAAATAGAGCATTTTTAGAGGTATTGTGGCCTACAGCAACAATTATTTCATCAAATAGCAGGGCTGCCCTTCGCACAATTTCCTCATGCCCTTTAGTAATTGGGTCAAAAGATCCGGGAAAGACTGCAATCCTTTTCATGCTTACAAACGTAGAACAAAATTATGATTGAAGACTGAAGAAGCTAAAGGTCACATTGCTGTATGTCTTTTCGAAAAGAAAACCGGTCTGTCCTGAAAAATCAGTTCGCTTCCCGTGTTCAACCACAAGCAAGCCATTCGAATCTAGAATTTCAGCTTCCAGAATAAGCGAAGGCAATTTTGTTAAACCCGGAATATCGTAAGGCGGGTCGGCAAAAATGAGATCGAACCTTTCGTTTGCCGTGGGCACCCATTTAAACACATCCTGCTTTATTGCATGCGCATTGAATGCTTCAAAGTTTCGGAAATTATCATTGATGAAACGAACATGCAGTGGTTGCATATCGACAGCCAACACGCTTTGTGCACCTCTCGAGAAACATTCCAGCGAAAAGGCACCGGTCCCTGCAAATAAATCGAGAACACGAAGCCCATCCCACTCCACACGATTATTGAGCACGTTGAAAAGTCCCTCACGTGCAAAATCGGTGGTTGGTCGGCCCTTGAAGTTGCGGGGCACATCGATGGAACGTCCCTTTAGTGTTCCCGAAATTATGCGCATAGGTAGTGCAGTTGTGTTACAGGAAAACTCGGCATCTGAGGATTCACCTCCAGTACATTCACTTCACGCACGTATTGTTTCATCAACTGGATTCCTTCATTTCCACTATCCGCATTAAGGACTTCTACAGTTGCGGCAGCTAAATCAATTTGCAATCGCATGGCGGCATTCGAAAGGTGATAGAGTACATCTTCTGCTGAGCGGGCTTCATGCGTAGCAAGCAATACCAATGCATTTTTCTTCAGGCAAACAAAGGTTGCGGATGCCGATGAGATAGCGGCTAATAAACTGGTTTCCGAATTACGCGATTTGGAAAAAGCCAATCGAACCAATAAAGCTCCAAGCGGCATAATGCGTGCATTTGGAAACAAGCGGATGATGCCTGCATGCCATTCAGGAAGTTCGTAACAGATTACCGACTCAGACTCCGGCAACTCAATAAATCCGGAAGCCTCGACCGACATTCCGTGTTGCATGCGGATATAATCTTGGCAGGCTTCGGCATCGAAAAAAGATTGAGGAACGAGTGCATGCACATCGGTATCGAACGTAATGGTACAGCGTCTGAAAACGCCCTCTAACCAATTGCGCTGGTAGATAAAAGTATAAGCTGAGATTCCGGGCGGTAGTTCCGAATGAACATGCCAAGGACATTCCGATTGTCCAAAATCATACAACGCGGCATGAACTGAATTCAGTCCGATGTGAATGGCAAAATGCAATTCAGAAGCTCGGTCGAGCAATTCCTTAGGCATTTTCATTCGTGCCGCCAATTCGGGATCAAATACAGACATGGTAGGGAATATTCCGCTGCTAAGCTAAGCAGAGAACCACGGTTGGCTTTTCTTTGTTAAATAATAAGGCGTTAGCGTTGAATACCATGTCCACTCGTCATATCACATCAGATTCATTGGAGTCGGCCTTGATAGCCGGTTTCAAGCATTCGCCGACCGATGGACAGAAACGTCTCTTTCATGCATTTTCAAGGTTCACCGTATCAGACAAAGAACGATGTGCGCTCTTGCTTCGAGGATACGCCGGTACGGGTAAGACAACATCGGTGAGCAACTTGGTATGTGTCTTAGAGCATATAGGAATAAATTATGTGTTGCTAGCACCTACGGGTCGGGCTGCACGGGTGCTATCGGCCTATTCCAACCGCCAGGCGTCGACCATTCATAAGCATATCTATTATGCAAAACAGATGCGAACCGGTGAAGGTGTATTCGAGCTCAAAGCAAACGAACTGAATAACACCATTTTTTTTGTTGATGAAGCATCCATGATAGGTCATGCTCAAACCGAACCCTTCAATGATCTGCTGGAAGATTTGATAAGCCACGTGTATAGTGGTGATGGCTGTAAACTGATGCTTATCGGAGACGATGCTCAGCTGCCTCCAGTTGGCAGCGCATACAGTCCTGCATTGAACTTGGAACATCTCAAAAGCACCTACTACTTAAACATCGCAGAGGTCTCTTTGAGCGAAGTAATTCGACAAAAGGAAGGATCGGGCATCTTGGAAAATGCCACGGATTTGCGTGTGCTCATCAATACCGGAGCAACTTCACTTCCCTCTGTTACACTTGGAAAACATCGTGATATAGAGCGCATTGAAAGTGATCTTCAGGATTTTTTAGAGAATGCCTTTTCCCGTTATGGAAAAGATGATATGATTGTGATAACGCGAAGTAATAAACGTGCGAATTTGTTCAATCAACAAATCAGGCAACGAATTTTGTGGCTAGAGGAAGAAATTAATGCCGGTGACCGAATGATGGTTTTGAAGAATAACTACCATTGGTTGAAGGGTTCGGAATTCACCGCAGGATTTATTGCCAACGGAGATACCATCGAGATAAAACGCGTCATTCGATTTGAAGATCGCGGTTCGTTTCGATTCTGCAGAGCCAGCGTTAAAATGCCCGATTATCCGGACATGCCGGAGTTTGAAACCATTCTGCTTTGCAATACCATTTGGGACAATAACGCCTCGATGGGTCAAGAGCAGCGCATGGCACTTGCTGCAATGATCGCAGAAGATTACGCTGATGTTTCTACGCAAGCGCAGCTTCGAAAAGCCGTTAAAAGCGACCCGTATTACAATGCGCTCCAGGTTAAGTTTTCATACGCCATTACGTGTCATAAAGCACAAGGCGGACAATGGCCATGCGTATTTGTGGATCAGGGATATATCACCGATGAGATGGCAGGTGTAGAACTCAATCGTTGGTTTTACACTGCATTTACGCGAGCACAGGAAAAGTTATATCTTGTAGGATTTGAGGACCAATTTTTTTCGAATGATGACAGAGCCAATAGAGACAACTGAGAACGATAAACCACTTTGGAAGCGTTACTTCATGCACATTTCGTATGACGGAACAAACTATCATGGATGGCAACGTCAATTGAACAGTCATTCGGTGCAGGAAGAAATCGAAGGAGCATTGCGCAAGTTGCTGCGACAAGAAAGAGTTGTTTCTGTAGGTTGTGGGCGCACGGATTCCGGAGTTCACGCACGTGACTTCTATCTGCATTTCAACGCAGAAAAGCCAATCGAAAACAAAGCAGACATTTTCTTTAAGCTGAATATGTTGCTGCCCAAAGACATTGGACTTTACGGATTGTGGCAAGTGGATTACTTGGCGCATGCGCGATTCGATGCCAACGAGCGCAGTTACGAGTATCACATCCATCAAAAGCGCGACCCTTTCATTGAACGGTTCTCCACTTTTTACCCTTGGGAATTGGATGTGCCCAAGATGAATGAAGCAGCCCAACTGATGCTCAATTATTCCGACTTCGCGGCATTTTGCAAAACAGGTGGCGGGCAAAAAACTACCCTTTGTGATTTACGAAAAGCGTATTGGGTGCAAGACGATTACAAACTTGTTTTCCATATCACGGCCGATCGTTTTTTGCGCAACATGGTGCGAGCGGTGGTTGGCACCCTCATCGAAGTTGGCAGAGGAAAAATAACACTTGAACAATTTCAAGCCATTGTGGAGGGAGGCAAGCGCACCAAGGCAGGCGAAAGTGTACCGCCCCAGGGACTTCATCTTACCCGAATAAACTATCCCGAAGAAAAAATTCGCGAGGTGATTGACTAGTAGATGCAGGAAGCATTTCATCGATAACATTCTTTTCGATTTAGTTCCTGTTTTTTCCATCATATTTGTGCAAATTCTAATATTAACACCCATGCTAACCAGTTTACTCATTCTTTTTAGCAGTCTTTTCAATCCGGAAATTGTAGTCGACACAACCAAAGCCTTGGAATGGAAAACACTCGATCGAGGTGACTACACCATTAACCATCCCGCAGATTGGGCTATTGATGTAAGCGGAAACTCAGGAATGGACTTCATTATATCTTCTCCCTTCACCGATGAAGAAGACATCTACAATGACTTTGTTAACCTGACTATTTTGCCCATGCCCGGTCTCAACAAGACCTTGGACAGTTATGCGCAAGAAACCATCCGTGATATTCCATTTTTCTATCAAAAGTCGATTATTCGAGACAACAGAAAGGACAAAAAGGGAGGCAAAGATTGCTACGTCTTGACCTACGCAGGACTTATGAGTGAGTTCCCATTGGCCTTCCGACAATACATTTGGTTTGAAAATGAGAAGTCGTTCACACTCACCTTCACCGCAGAGCAAAAATCATTTGAAGAGTGGGATGCTATTGCAGAACAAATCATGGACAGCTTTACTTTTAAGAAATAAACGTTGAGCAAAAGCAGCGGTAAAGCATTTGATTTCGCCATTTTTCTCAGGCTATACAAAAGAGGCAAGCCCTACAGGCTGCCTTTTTTCATGACCTTGGTGTTGGTGCTTGCTCTTGCGGGCGTTGTATGGATTCGTCCTGAACAAATGCGCTCCATGCTAGATGAAGCCGTTCCCGGTGGAAATAAAGAGCGAATCATCAGTATTGGAATTGCCTTCATCGGCATGCTGATGTTTGAGGCACTTATTCAGTATATCCAAACCCAACTTGCTAATCGCGTTGCACAATCCATCACGTTCGATTTGCGATCTGAGATTTATGCGCATGTTGTGAAATTTCGATTGAGCTATTTCGACAAAACCCCCGTAGGACAAGTGGTTACGAGAGTGATTTCGGATGTGGATGGAATTGCAGATGTGTTTTCGGCTGGTATTCTAGATATTTTCAGGGACCTGCTGAAATTGATTTTCATCGTTGGTTTTATGTTTTGGCTCGACTGGAAGATGACATTGATTGTGTTGATTCCGTTACCCATTTTATTCTACGCCACTCGACTATTTCAACAAGCCGTTAAAAATTCGTTCAACGATGTTCGCGACCAGGTATCGCGCATCAACGTTTTCATTCAGGAACACGTAAGCGGCATGCACATCGTTCAAATCTTCAATCGAGAGAAGCAAGAAAAAGAGCGTTTCGAGCGAATTAACCAGGAGCACAGAGATGCGCACATACGCGGTATTTGGGCCTACTCTATTTTCTTCCCTGTGGTTGAGTTGCTGAGTGCAGGAAGTGTTTCCTTGATGATCTGGTGGGGTCTTCGCGATTCGCTTAGCGGCAACATGACGCCCGGACTGTTGCTTGAATTTTCAACATTCATTACCATGATGTACCGCCCTATACGTCAGATGGCCGATAACTTCAATGTACTTCAAATGGGTGTGGTAAATGCTGAGCGTGTTTTTAAATTACTCGATACCCAAGCCGCACAAACCGATACAGGAACGTCGTCAGCCAACAAGCTACAAGGTGCAATCCGATTCGAGCATGTTAGTTTCGAATACATAGACGGGCAACCTGTGCTGAAAGACATTAATCTCGATATTAAGGCCGGGCAGATGGTGGCATTTGTTGGAGCCACGGGCGCCGGAAAAAGCAGCATCGCTGGTCTCATTAATCGTTTCTACGATTTCCAGCAAGGCAGCATTACAATAGACGGAACGGACATCCACACGCTGCAGCTATCAACGCTCAGAAGCCACGTAGCATTGGTTACACAAGATGTGTTTCTGTTCAATGACACCATCCTGAACAACATTACCCTTTACGATTCTTCCATCTCAGAAGAAGCCGTTATTGCTGCGAGCAAGGAAATAGGTGCACATGCATTTATCGAACGATTACCCGGAGGCTATTATTACAATGTGCGTGAACGCGGAGGAATGCTGAGTGTCGGCCAGCGTCAACTTATTTCGTTTGTGCGCGCATACGTGCGAAATCCGGAGGTATTGGTTTTGGACGAGGCTACATCCAGCGTCGACACCGAGTCGGAACATTTGATTCAGCATGCAACAGAGCGACTCACACAGAACCGCACCAGCATCGTAATCGCTCATAGACTTTCAACCGTTCAACGAGCTGACATTATCTATGTTGTAGACAAAGGAGTCATTGCTGAGTCGGGCTCACATCAAGACCTCTTGAATAAAAACGGGATGTATCGCAGGCTCTTTGAGTTGCAATTCCAATAGAGTGGCCTAGAGTTTCACAAAAGGAGTAACCAGTACCTCCTTCTCTGTTTTGAGCTGCCAGAAGTACTGTCCACTTGACAGCGGCACATCACCCACAACAACGTGCTGCAACGCAGCAGAAAATTGTTCATCCAGCAACGTCCATACGACCTTTCCTTGAAGATCTACTGCTTCAATTTTGATGCGGCCCGGCGTTTCGTTGTACCAGGAAATTACAGATTCTGGACGAATAGGGTTGGGATAGCAAGAAACACTGCGCTCAAGCTCATTCATCTCACTCAGCGAATTGGGCTGCTGAAAACCAACAAATCGTACGGTGTTGTTGCCTGAATTAGGAATGATCAGCGTATCAATCTCCTCGGCATATGCGATATCGGCAGCACCATTCAAACCACCGGCAACCGTGATAACTTCACTAACAGAAAAATCAGCATTGTATTTAGTGATGCGCTGAGGAGTCCACGAAGCCAAGAAGTAGTTGCCATAGTTATCGTTGTCGATTCCATCAATGCTATTGAGTGATGCATTGGCCACCAGCGTGGTTGTTGAATAATCGGTGAGTGAAACAGAAGTAATATCCGACGAAGTTCCACTCCACGCTACAAAAACCAAACGGTTATTGGCTGCGTCATAACAAATACCATTGGGAGTGACACCGGTATTGTTCACCACCGTTGAATAGGTTGGGTTCTGTTCATCCGAATAATCGATTTCAATAATTTTATTGGTTCCGAAATCAGTAACCCACACTCTGTTTACTCCGTCGGAAGCCATTCCATTGAGAAAACCGGCATTCGCAATACTGATTGAAGAAATTAATTCGCCAGTTGTAAGATCATATGCCTTCACCGCCGAACCGACAACGGCGAATATGGTGTTATCGATTATTTCCATTCCATAATCGGCCTGAGGAGTTCCACCACCGATTACTCCTATAGCAGTTCCAGTTGCATCCACTTCCATAATACCGTTTGCGTTGCTCACCAAAAAACGATGGTTAATTGGGTCGAACTCAGCCGATTCAATATCGTTGAGTGTTTGAGCCAAAGCAACTGCCGTGCATGCAACGAAGGAAAAAGTGAAAAGAAATGCTTTCATCGATTGGTTAATTTAAGGCGCAAATATGAAGGAAGCGGATGCACTTTTGCGGAAAATTCTGAACACAACCAAGGAATCTTGAATTCAGATTGTATTAATCGCCAGTAATAGATACAGCTTGCAATGAAA
This sequence comes from Flavobacteriales bacterium, assembly GCA_046303175.1. Classification (GTDB taxonomy): domain Bacteria; phylum Bacteroidota; class Bacteroidia; order Flavobacteriales_D; family Sanyastnellaceae; genus JAIBBG01. Next base: position 4,349 of record JBKCGW010000246.1, on the reverse strand, counting down.
ACCTTTTTAACCGCTTCGATGATGGTGTTGGCATCTTTTGTTTATGCCCAAAACACCCCCATCGTATTTCTCAATGAATTGAACATGGATAATCCGGGAGGGGCCGACGCTTCCGAATTTATCGAATTGTATGGCACTCCGGGTGCCTCTCTCGACAGCCTCGTTATTGTTTTATTTGAAGGAGGAACCGATTTAAGCTATCAGGCTTTTGATTTGGATGGCTATTCATTGGATAACTATGGCTTTTTCGTTTTGGGTAATGCCGCTGCATCCAATGTAGATTTCGTTATTCCAAATGCGACCATTTCAAACGGCGCAGATGGAGTTGCCATTTATTTGGGCGACGCCACAGACTTTCCGTTGGATACTCCCCCAACTACAGAAAACTTAGTCGACGCTGCCGTTTATGGCACGAGCGATCAAACAGACTTGGCTCTCATCGCGGCCCTTGGACTCGATGTGAGTGTACCGGGTTATACTCAATTGGATGAAACTGCGCAACAAGCCGGCGCTGATTTGTCCATTTCGCGCACGCCCGATGGTGGAGTTGCCTTCGATTTTGGGGCTTGGACGCTTCAAGAAATTACACCAGGTACCTTCAATGTTCCTCAGTGTTTGGCTGGACCTATTTCACTAATTGATGGGTCTGCATCCGTTTCGCTGTGTTCGGGCAGCGCGGAGTCTATTGCGCAAATTGCCGACGACACCCTCTCGTTCGGTGATGGTCAATTCTATGCAATTACCAACGCTCAAGGTCTTATTCAATCTACTGTAACGTCTGCTAACATCGATTTTTCAGGCTTTGCGATAGGTGATTATCTCATTTACAACGTCTTTTATAACGGTGTGCTGGATATAGCAACTACCGCTAATGAATTACCGCTAACCGGCATTATGGCCGGCAACTGCGTGAGCATTTCTGCTAATGCGGTTTCAGTTCAAGTCGTTCCTTGCACAGGATGCATCGGAGGTTTGATAAGTTCAAACTTTGGTAACGGCAGCAGTTACTGCGGTAGTTCAATACCTACCCTTAGCCCCAACAATTCGTCGACCTCTATTGAAGACATGTATTTGTATGTTCTGGCAGATGCCGGTGGTGCTTTAGTCGACACGTTCAGCACAACGTACGATGCGTCGACCCTTTCAGCCGGCTCCTACACCCTTTTTGGACTCTCCTATCAAGGTGTTTTAGGAGGGTTGGATAGCACGAGCACCATCACCGGTTCCATTTGCCAAGAATGGTCGCAGAACTCCGTATCATTTCAAATTCTCGATTGCCCTTATGTAGTGTTCAATGAGTTGAACATCGATAACCCCGGTGGTGGCGACACGGCCGAATTCATTGAGTTGTTCGGGACACCCGGCGCCTCCTTGAGCGGTCTTGTATTGGTATTGTTTGAAGGCGACACCGACGACAGTTATGGCGCATTTGACTTGGATGGTTACAGCCTCGATGAGAATGGCTTCTTTGTAATTGGAAATGCTGCTACGGTGAATGTAGACTTCATCATACCCGATGCAACTATTTCAAATGGCGCAGACGGTGTTGGGTTGTACATTGGAGATGCGACAGATTTCCCCGATGGCACGACACCTACAACTGTGAACCTGATTGAGGCCGCTGTGTATGAAACCGGCGATCAGAATGATCCTCAGCTCATTGCTCTGCTTGGTTTGGATGTAACTGTTCCAGGGTATACTCAATTGGACGAAACCTTCCAGCAGAACCTCCCTGATTTTTCACTTTCTCGCTATCCTGACGGAGGTTCGCCTTTTGTGTTTTCGCCCTTCGTGCTTCAGGACGTCACGCCGGGAACTTGGAACCAGCCACAGTGTATTGCTGACAGCATTTTCAATGCAGGTGCCAGTGTATTCTGTGATACCGATGCAGCAGCTATCGTGAATTGGGTTACAACAGAATGGGGGTATGGCGATACTCAGACGTTCGTTATTACTGATAATTCAGATGCAATTATTGACCTCACGGAATCTACATCTTATGACTTCACGGATTTTGTAATTGGAGACTATCGTATTTATTCTGTTTTCTACAACGGAACCATCGATTCTGCAACCATTGCAGCGGGTCAACCTATTTCAGGTATCATGGCAGGCAATTGTGTGTCGATTAGCGAAAACTTCCTCGCAATTACAGTTGCCCCTTGCAGCGGATGCATCGGCGGTTCTATTAGCATTTCATCAGGAAACACCCAGATATGCAATTCTTCGACGGATGCACTATTGCTCACAAGCAGCAGCACATCTCTGGATGACAGCTATGTATATGTCCTTTCCGATGCAGCAGGCATTGTAGTTGCCACCGGCACCGCTTCTCTTGCCACTGAAGGTTTGCCTGCAGGCGACTACACGATTTCAGGGATTTCATACCAAGGAGTGATTTCAGGCATTTCAATTGGCGATAACCTAGCCAATGCATCTGCGAGTGTTTGCATTGATAATGCTGTCAACACAATTGACATCACCCTCTTCGATTGTCTTAGCAACGCTCCATGTACAAAACTATTCTTCTCTGAATACCTCGAAGGAACCAACGGCACCAAGGCACTTGAACTTTTCAATCCATCGTTGGAGACCGTTGACCTCAGCGAGTATAGCATTCTGCAGTATGCCAATGGAGTAACGGCAGCAACAGATATTCTGAATCTAACCGGCACATTGGCACCGTTCGGAACCTATGTAATTGCCAACCCCGGCCAAGGCGGCGGTGGTGGTGGAGCTAGTCAAACTGTTCTCGATCTAGCCGACCTCATTGACCAGATTGCTAATTACAATGGAAACGATGCACTGGAGTTGCGACACAACGACACAATCATTGACGTGATCGGCGTTGTAGGTGAAAACCCGGGAACGGGAAATGGATGGGACGTTGCCAATACTACAACGTTCGATGTTGACTTGGTTAGACAATTCGCGATTCAATCGCCCATGCCTATTTGGGCTATTTCAGTAGGACAATGGACCGCATTCGGAAATACAGATTACAGTCATTTGGGAAATCACTTCTTCCAACCATGCACCGATGAAACACTTGCCGGTTTTGTAAATGGTGATATCAACGTAGCGGAAAATGCAGGCACAATCACCATCAATGTGCAGTGTCTCAATGCAAACGGACCTATTACACTGATAGCTTCTCTTGCCGGCGGCACTGCAGGCGCGGCCGATTATACTGCAATATTGCCTGACACATTGATATTCGACAGCAGCACCGCGCTTCAGAGTTTCACGCTCAACATCATCAATGATGTTGATGCTGAAGGACCGGAGACAATTGTTTTGACGCTGGAAAGCGATAGCTCGGTTGTTTGGTTGCAGCAAACAATGACCATTACTATTGGTCAAAGTGATCCCAATTGTGATGGCGGATTTTTGGCCGGTGCTGGACAAGGCGCTATTCAGCAGTGCTCTGACTTACCCAATACACCGTTGGATTTAACACCTAACACCAATGAGCCTGCCGCGAACTATGTGTTTGTGATTACCGACGCAAACGACATGATTCTTGAAATAGCAACCACAAGTCCTGTAAGTCTTGATGGATTTGGAGAAGGTACATTCCATGTTTGGGGACTATCTTACACGGGTAACCTTGATATGGAAACAGTCATGGTTGGTATGTCTGTAGATGGCATCATCGCGGATCAGTGTGCAGAGCTATCGAACAACTTTGCGACGGTTGATCGTACGCCATGCATTATCACCGGATGCGACGCAGGTGAAGTACTGATTAATGACGGAGCCGATTTCATCACCATTTGCAACGGTGATGTTCACATCGATGTGATTATGACAAATACAGGCCAATCTATCGATGCTAACTACACATACTTTGTAACGGATGCTTCGGGCAACATTCTAAACCAGATTGACAGCATTTGGAATGCTGCGTCATCGGCGCCCGGAACTTACTACATCTATGGTGTATCCTATTTGTCGAGTCTGGTTGACAGCACGGTAGAGATTGGGCAACCCATAAGTGGAGTTTCAGCAGACGAATGTGCTGAGGTATCAGGCAATTTCGTAGAAGCCGTTGTTTACAATTGCAGCGGACCTGCACCTTGTTCACAATTGTACTTCTCAGAAATCATTGAAGACTCTCAATCGAACAAAGCGATTGAAATCTACAATCCATCGCCTTTACCAATTGATCTGAGCAACTACACTGTCAACCTATACACCAATGGAGCTGCTGCACCAACAGCTTCACTTACCTTGAGCGGGTCACTTGCTGCCCATGATGTTTATGTAATTGCGAGCACAACCAATGGTCCGAATCCAACCGACCAAGCGATTCTCGATGTAACCGATGTACAAAATGCTGTGAGTGT
>JBKCGW010000245.1:0-1623 GCA_046303175.1 Flavobacteriales bacterium | reverse complement strand
ACTGGGGACTGGGTACTAGCTACTGAGTACTGGGGACTAGGGACTGGGGACTAGATACTGAGTCCTTCCTAATACGCATTTTATACAATCTTTTGGTAATACTCTTCGGCTAAGGGCACCCAGTACTCAGTACTCAGTCCTCAGTCCTCAGTACCCAGTACCCCTTGCCTATTTCTTAAACAGATTGTACTTCACAATACAGTAAATCGCACGGAAGCCATCCTTCCAACCAATCTTCTTCCCTTCCTCGTAGGTGCGGCCGTAGTAGGAGATTCCAACCTCGTAGATTCGAATTTTTGGAATGCGTGATACACGCGCCGTGACTTCGGGCTCAAAACCGAATCGCTTTTCGCGCAGCGGCAAACTCTGAATGGTTTCGCGCTTGAATACCTTGTAGCAGGTTTCCATATCGGTTAGGTTTAAGTTCGTCATGGCGTTGCTCAGGAACGTAAGGAACTTGTTGCCGATGGTATGCCAGAAAAACAAAATACGGTGCGGACGTCCGCCCATGAAACGGCTTCCATATACCACATCCGCAAAGCCATCCAGAATAGGCTTCACCAGAATGTTGTATTCCTCCGGATCGTACTCCAAATCGGCATCCTGAATAATAACCATGTCGCCGGTTGCTATGCGAATTCCTGTGTGCAAAGCAGCTCCCTTGCCCTGATTCACTTCGTGCTTGAAGTATTGAATATGCAAATCAGGATTGGCCGCCTGGTAGCGCTTGATGGCTTCCTCCGTATCGTCTTTGGAACAATCGTTCACAATGATGACTTCTTTAGACAGTCCACCAATAAGTTTTACTGCCTTCACCTTATCGAGAATGAGGTGTATGGTTTTTCCTTCGTTGTATGCAGGAATTACAATAGACAGGGTTTTCATGGTCGTGAGCATAGTCGGCAAATGTAATTGCTTGAAGGCATTTGAGCCTAACCTACCTACTTCTTGCGGTAAATCCGTATTTCGTAGAGATAATTATTGAGCGTGTAGAAGAGCGTTTCGGGCTCTATCACCTGCAGCAACTCGAAAGTGCTATCTGTTTCCAGTTGCTCCTTGGGAAGCTCCATTTCGTTCGGACCAAAATGACCATCCCATACTACGACATCGCCCGGCTTCGCATTCTCGACCTTATTGAGTGTTTCGATTTTTTCGATATCAAACGGATCAACATCCAACAGCAAATTGAGGTAAGGATGGGCGGTAAAAAACTTGGTGTTATCGGTGTCAAAGTTTTGCTCCAAATAGTTTGCGGCAACCTTGTTTTGAATCTCCTCCTCACCCAACGCCGGAAAAATCATAATCTCTTGAAACGAAAAGGTGCGAATGATGAAAGGAGCTGCCAGTGTTATCGTAACAATGAATACCAATAGACTTCGCTGGTACATCACGCTTCCCTTTTCCAGCAACCACTCGATCGCTTTAACTGCCATCAATGCGATAGGAACAGCAATCACAAACATCACTCTTCCCAATCCGAGCGATGCCCACATGCCTTGCCACCACAGCACAGTGTGCGCCAAAAAATAGCCCCATGCCGAACCGGCTATCAGCCAAATCCAAACCTGTTCGTTGAGGGTCCATGAGCGGCTCTTCCATAGTTGAAGAGCTTTGGGCACCTCA
>JBKCGW010000244.1:0-3828 GCA_046303175.1 Flavobacteriales bacterium | reverse complement strand
CCGTCTTGCCATGTATATGAATCAAAACCGGGCGCACTCAATGTTAATGACTCTCCTTCGCAAAGGGTAACATCATCACCCAGATCTAGGGTGCTGTCATTGCTAATGACTAATGTCGTGTTATCAGAGCATATACTTTCGGAGACGTCCTGTGGAATGGCGTAGGTGAGGGTTGTGACGAAATTCAGGAGCTCAGCACTGGGCACTTCCTCAATCAATTCACCGGTGAATTTGTTGATATGGTATAACGTGCCGCTCGCATTGATTCCCCACAACTCGTTTGCGGTATAATCGTAGGCCAACCCTCGCAAATCCAATACAGTATTGCCAATTGTGTTAACCTCTGCGGTGGTTATATTAATCTCTAGTAGTTGACCTGCGTAGGTAGTAGCCCAGAGAATATCCAGTGAAGGATCATACGCCAGTCCATTAATGCCGTCGCCCGCTGCGTAAAAAAAATCATCGCTAGCAACGAGCGATAAACTGCCAATCGTCGTGAGTGCTCCCGTGCTAATGTCAATGGTATACAAGGTTTGATCAAACAAATCACCGGGGTTCATTTCCGGAATGCCCACCACATAAAATTGGTCGTTCACATTGTCGTAGTCACCTGCATAGAATTGATTATTGGGATAGGTGAATATTGGGGTTACTTCTCCGGTGCCTAGATTCACCGATGACAGGGCAGGTAGGGTTACGATATTGGAAATACCATACAAGGTATTGTTAGATGTGCGGAAACCCATGGCTGTCCAGTCGTTGCCGGTATTGCTTTGTATCACATCTACACTTCCATCGATGGTGTTGGTGTAGAAAATGATGTCATCACCGCTGTGATCATATGCCAGAAAATTTCCTCCGGCATTGTTGATTTCCTGTGTGAATACCTGCAGGGTAACATTGGCCGATCCGGCGGCAATCTCTTGTGCTGATGGCACATAGAGCGGTTGCGCCACGGTGTCGGAAGGAATGAAGGTGCCGCCTCCCAACCATTGCAGGCCGGTGTAAGATTCGAACAAGCTGAGGTCGGCTTCTAATTGAACAGTATCGCCCGCGCAGATGCTTATCGAAGTCGGCAGGTCGAGCAAATCACAAGGCGGCTGCGCGATGGTGCATGGCAGCACCGTAATCTGGTCGGACGATAGGCAGTTACCGAGTCCGACTCCGGAGGAGCATGGTCCGTCAACGCAAGCGACATAGGTACCCGGTTGTGTCACGGTGAAGTAGCGTGTGCTGTTATCAGGCCAGGTGCTTTCAGGCCCACTGTAGCAATCGCCACCCCATTCCCAGTAATCGCCTACACCGGCATCGAGAATGATGGAGTCTCCTTCGCAGAGATACACGGTGTCCGGACCAAACTCAATGAAGTCGACATACGGGTTATAAAAAATCCAGGATGGGAAATTGGGAAGCGAAAAGAATAGCTCTTCTGTGCCACCACTGTAACTGAATACTTCCGATGTCACTGCCGGCGAGTCACTGTTTGCGCAATGGATTGCCCCAATGCTTGTTTGAAAACTACTGTTTAGCCAGGTGAAATAGATGTTCATGTCAGGAGCCATTTGCATGTAGAAGGCCGTGATGTCATTGGCAATGACCTCCTCTGTCGATGAAACACTTACATCGAGCTCAAAGGCAGTGGACAAATTATAGCGGATCAGTTGTTGTGCTCCGGTCGTTAAACTTGTTGCGGTGCCGAATAGATATTGCGAGTTGTGCGAGAATTCGAACGCCCCTGTTCCCGAGACGGGTAATTGTTCAAGATTCGACAATACACCTGTGTTCAGGTCGAAGTCAAACAATAAACCGCTCGAGGTGACGACTTTGCTACAACAGGGGAAGAGCGGATTAGCAGCAATAGGAGAGGCTTTGATTGTTCCCGATTGAGGGACGGCTGTTTCATAAACAGAGGAAAGCGAGATGCCTTGTGATGTGACACTGTAAATGCCAATGCCTGTCTCGTCTTGGTTGATGAGAATCCAGTAGTCTGACCCGTTGGCGTGTCGAATTGCGCACAAACCTTCGAATGAATAATCATGCACGGGAACATCTGCTTCTACCACATCTCCGAGTCCATTGTTTAAGGACATGTCTATTTTGAAGTAACGAAATCCTCTTCCATTGGGCTGCAACGCCAAGATCTCGGGAGTGGCGTCTACATAATGCTCTACTTCATCAACGGCAAATAGGTAGTACACATTCGGTTCGCCGGGGGCGGGAATGATGACAGACGATTGGGCTGCGCTGAATCCTCCACCCTCGATGCCCTGCATATCGTACATCACCTCATGGTTTCTGTTCCAGATGCGTCCGGGATCCTGACCGCTCCCGGGAATGCGACCTCCGCCGTTGGAGTAGAATAGGAGAGTACCTGCCGAATCACAATAGGCCGTACAACCCTCATTCGTTGACATGGCGCCGGTTATTTGAACGGCCTCGCCCGAGTTGAAGTCAAGGCCATGGCCAAAGCCGAAGTGCCAAACGTTGGCTTCTTTTTGGGCAATAAGTGAAATAGAAATAAACGCAAAGCTTATTGTAGCGGCAAAGAGCTTCATAAATGGATGTTTAACGAATGATTGATATGGTTCCCTTATACTCGAATCGCTCTCCGGATTTTAAGGAGTTGGTTGAAATGTAATAGTTATAAATTCCGTCCGGAATATAATATTCATTTCCATTTACCCCACCGGTCCATGCCTGTGAGGGGTCTGTACTCGAAAACACTCGCTCTCCCCATCGATTGAAGATGTCGAACTGAAAATTGTTGACGTCGATGCCTGTGCCTTGCAACTGAAACACGTCGTTGATGCCGTCGCCGTTGGGCGTAAATGCCGATGGTACAAACAGGTTGAATAGCTCATTCACGGTGATAACACCGTTGATGAAATCGGAGCAGCCATTCGACGAGGTAACGGCCAATTGCACCGGATACGAACCTCCTACACCCAACGGAAGGCTGAACTCTGGGCTCTGGTCCATGCTCGCAATTTCTTCCGCCGGCAAGGAAACCGTCCATTCCCAAGTTTCGATGTCGCCCTCCGATAAGTCAATCAGCGTTACATCGGTTTCGTCGGCTTCGAGTATGAGTGGATCGGTTGTGTAATTGGCTTGGGGTTGCGGAAACGCTTCGAGGTATTCAGTGAGCAAGGTGTCGTAGGTGCAACCAATGGCTGTTGAAACCTCTAACGCTATATCGAACGCACCGGGTTGAATGGGGGTGAACGTAACGGTAGATTGATTGGGGTATGGTGTGCCATCGATTGTCCATTGCTGCGAAGTAAACGTGCTCGGGTCTGTGTCGTTGGTGAGTATATACTGAGCAGGCATGCATAGTGCGGTATCCGAAACACTCAATGCGATGGCGATGGGTGCGTCAACAGATACATCGAAACAATCGGAAAGCGTTTGTCCATTCACATTCGTGACCGTCACGCAGGCTTGTCCGTCTTCGATTGCGGTTACGGTGCACGAGGCATCGGTGCAAACGGGCACTGTGTTATACGTCCACTCGTAGGTAAAAGGACCTTGGCCGTTTTGGTTTTCCAGCAACTGCAATGAAAGTGCGCCATTGTAGCACACAGCGGTGTCGTTGGGTATTTCAATGGTCCAAGCGGGCGTCAATGGATTGACGCAACAGTTGCCGCCATCTGAAATGTCATACACCTCGGTCAGCCAGCAATCGTATTGTGTGTAGTGAAAGAGCAGATCGTCGTCGAAGGCAGTGAGGAAGTAATACACGACTTCATCGGGGGTATTGCCACCACCGGCCACATAGAGGGTGTCGCACTGTCCGCTTACGCCCACCATTTGTCCTGTACCCCCAAAAAG
>JBKCGW010000243.1:0-2561 GCA_046303175.1 Flavobacteriales bacterium | reverse complement strand
TACGTAGTGGGCCGTTTTGGCGAAGAAGTAGAACGCCATCTCATTGAAGTAGCAGAGGCATTGGGTGCCAAAGGAACCATTCATTATCAAGACAAAGCACTCGGAACAGCCCACGCCATTTTGTGCGCTCAAAGCGCGCTCACGGGTCCTGTTACCGTAGCATTTGCCGATACGCTTTTCCGTGCCGATTTCAAACTGGATACGTCCAAAGACGGCGTATTGTGGGTGCAGAAAATTGAAGACCCCCGCCAATTTGGTGTAGTGGTGCTCAATGAAAACGGTGTAATCACGGAGTTCAAGGAAAAGCCACAAGAGTTTGTTTCTGATCTCGCCATGATTGGAATCTACTATTTCAACGACGGCGCATGGTTGCGCGAGGAGCTGCAATACCTCATCGACAACAACATCATGAACAGCGGCGAGTACCAATTGCCCGATGCCTTGCGCAACATGGTGAAGAAGGGCGCACAGTTTACACCCGGTGCGGTGCAAGATTGGATGGACTGCGGCAATAAGGACGCAATGGTCGATACCAACACAAAATATTTGGGCTACAATGCCGATAAGGATTGGGTGAGTGCCGACGTTCAATTGGAAAACAGTGTTATCGTGCGTCCATGCTATGTGGGGGCAGGTGCTGTCATCAAGAACAGTGTAGTAGGTCCGGGTGTTTCAATTGGCGAGGGGTGTGTGGTGGAAGGCTCGGTGATCAAAAACAGTATCGTTCTTCCGGCTGCGCACATTCACCACGCAAACTTGAATAACTCGATGATCGGAACTCATGCGCGCTTGAGCGGAAAACCAACCGACCTAAGCTTGGGTGATTATTCCGTTATCAAAGACTAACCATTGATTAAACACGCAACATACTATCTCTGCTTGCTTCTGCTATTGGCGGGATGCAAGGCTTCGAAAGATGCCGGTTCTTCGCGCAAGAATGAGTCGGGAGAGGTGGAGCCGGAGCAGTTGAAGCCTACGGTCGATACGCGCTTCCAGGAAGTTTTTTTTCAGGCTCAACTGGAGAAGGCAAAAGATAACAGAGCAAAGGCTCACGAATTGTTCGTTCAATGCATCGGCATAGAACCACGCAATCCGGCAGCGCATTACGAGGTTGGCAAATACGAACTACAGGAGCTGAACAATCCGGCTGAGGCATTGTCACACGCAAAGTTGTGCGTCGAATCCGATAATCAAAACCCATGGTATTGGGAGTTGATGGGTCAATCTTATGCTGCAGTTGCGAAATACGATGCCGCCATCAAGGCGTACCGCGAAGTGGTTCGATTAAGCCCCGATAATTTCGAAGTGTTATACGAGCTAGCCCATTTGCAGTTGTATGCCGACAAGCAACTCGATGCGATTGAAACCTACGATTTACTCGAAAGCAAGACGGGAGTGTATGAAGAACTGAGCACGCAAAAACAATTGCTATACGAACAACTCAAGCAGTATGACAAAGGCGGTTTGGAGCTCGAGCGATTGGCCGAGAACTACCCGGATGAACCACGTTACTGGGGAAATGCAGCCAACTACTATCAACGCCACGGCATGCCGGAGAAGGCCGAAGCGGCGTTGCAGAAAATGGTAAGCGCCGACCCAACAAACGGCATGGTGCACTGGAAACTCTCTGAATATTATGCGGGCGTTGGCGATGACAAGAGGTCTTTTGAGGAATTGAAATTGGCCTTTTCTACAACCGATGTTCCTATCGACGAAAAGATCAAGGCGCTCATGCAGTATTACAGCCTCACACAAAAGCGCCCCGACTTTCTGCCGGATGCGTATACGCTGATGAAACTCACCGAGCAACAACACCCCGGTGAAGCAAAGGTCTTTGCGATGTATGGTGATTTTCTTGCGCGTGACGGAAAGTTGAGCGAGGCGTTGCAGAAATACAAACGTGCCATAGAATTGGGTGCTTCGATGAGTTTACTTTGGAAACAGGTATTGGAGATTGAAGCGGAATTGTCAGACTTTAAAGCACTGGCAGTCGATGCCCCGAAGGCACTTGAACTTTATCCTCTCGTGCCTGAGTTCTACTACTTCAACGGACTCGCGCAACAGCAACAGAAGAATCCTGCAAAGGCCGCAGATGCTTTTGCATTGGGTAAAGAGCTTGTGATTGACAACCCTGTGTTGCTCAAGCGTTTTTATGCGGCATTGGGCGAGTGTTACAACTCACTCAAGCAGTATGATAAGTCAGATGCCGCTTTTGAAGAGGCGTTGCGAATCGATCCGGCCGATGCATTCGTGATGAATAATTACGCCTATTTCTTGGCCTTGCGCAAGGCGAAACTCGATGTGGCTGCGAAGTATTCAGCTCGTTCCAATGAGCTGCAACCGGGTATGGCTTCCTTCGAAGACACGTTTGCATATGTGTTGTTTCGCCAGGGGAAGCACACCGAAGCATTGGCATGGATGCAAAAGGCAGTGGCTCACGGCGAAGTATCAGCCGATATGCATGAGCACATGGGCGACATACTATTTCACCTCGGTAGAGTCGACGAGGCGGTGAATGAATGGAAACAGGCCGTTGCAAAGCCGAATCCAACCCTCAAGGT
>JBKCGW010000242.1:0-1138 GCA_046303175.1 Flavobacteriales bacterium | reverse complement strand
GTTTGGCTGAACAACGAAGCATATACACCGGGCGATGCGCAACTTTCTTCGGGAAATTATGAAGTGAGTTGGACCGACACACTTGGATGCAGCTACAGCACATGGGTCGAAGTGCCTTACATTGAACCCATGACGCTCAGTGCTGCGGTTGATACAGCGTGCTTCGGTGAAGAAGCCTTCTACGCATTGAATACAGAAGCAGGCATTCCTCCATTCATATGGTTGGGCATTGATGCGCAACAGGGCGCTCTGCCTGCAGGCAACTATTCGGTAAGTGTATTGGATGCGCGCGGTTGTGTTGCAGCAACTTCGTTTGAAATTGTGCAGTACCCACAACCCATTTTTGAGTTGAATGCAGATACTGCATGCTTCGGTGAGGTGGCATCAGCAACCTATGCATGGACAGATGCTCAACTTCCCATCGCATTGATGGAAGAAGCATTCGATTGGAGCGCGTTGGATCCCGGCGAATATGAATTGGAGTGGATGGATGCTGCTGGGTGCATTGTCGAAACGCAGTTTTATGTGGACCAGTTCGCCGAAATGATTTGGGAGGCTGACATCACAAACGCATCCGCTGCGGGCAACGGACTGATTGAACTTGAAATTGAAGGCGGGTTGCCACCCTACGACATTGTATGGAGCAATGGATCGTCCGGTAACGTATTATCGTTGGCAACCACCGGCACGTATTCCGCAACCATCACCGATGCCTCAGGGTGTGGTATAGTGGCCGAAAATCTTTTCGTGCCGTTGGGAGTAGGAGAGGAGACCGAGGTTGGTGCTATCGTGTTCGATCCGCTGCGTGGCGTGCACAACCAATCGCCTAGAGTTCATACCATACGCATACTCGATAGCGCAGGAAGAATGGTTTCGGAGTTCACTTTGGCGCCGGGAGATACCCACGCGACAAGCGAGCTCGCCCAGGGCATGTACTTTATTTCGTTTGAAGGAGGGACGCTGAGGGTGGCGCTGAAGTGAAGGAGAATGGAGAATGATGGGGCGCTGCCATTCTCCATTCTCCATTCTCTCTTCCGCGTTCACGTCTATCCGTTGTCTGCGGACGCGCTGCTGCGCGTCCCTACCGACCCAATTGTTTTGAGACGCGCCCCTCGCCCCTCGCCCTTAACCCCCAACC
>JBKCGW010000241.1:0-3508 GCA_046303175.1 Flavobacteriales bacterium | reverse complement strand
CGTAAGGTGCTTGCCGACTTGGCAATGAATCACCCCGAGGCTTTCAAGGCTGTTGTGGACAAGGTGAAGTAAGTCTTCACGCCATAAAACATATTAAGAAAGCGCACGCGAGTGCGCTTTTTTTATTTCTTTCGGAATTGTCGCGAGCCTCTTTCCGTGCGACAGCGCGGGTTTAAGTTACATTTGTCACAACTCAAAAGAACCGCTCCTATGAAATTGGCTTCACTCCGTTTTCTGTTTAGCACACTTGCATTCGCTCTAACCATTTTCTCCTATGGTCAAGCAACAAGTGGCGCCATCACTACCGATCGTTTCCCGGAAAAGGCGGTATGGATGAACATCGAGCATCACCTCGTAATGGAGAATCTGCACGAGAAGATCGCGATGGTGGTAATCAGCGACGAGCGAAGCGTTGAATGCGGTTACTATTTGCGTCAGTTAGAATCGTTGAGCCAAAGAACTCCCGCAACACAGTTGCTTGAAGTGATGGTTGCGGATACAACCAATCCGCTTTCACGCAAGCACTTGGTCAACTACATTCAACGCAATGCGTTCTTGCACCCGATTGCCGTATTCCCCGATTTGTCGGGCTTTCAAAATGTTCAAATCAAATCTGCACCGTTTTTTATTCTCTATGAAAAAGGTGTGCGCACCGTTGCGCAGGGTGCGCACGATGGTTTCGTTGCATTGACCAAGCGAGTTGAAATTCTAAATGAGCAGGGCGACGTTTTTAAAACATGTATGAGCCATCAATTTCGCTCCTACATGGAGCCTTCTTGGTTTGCCAATCCGGTGGTGGAAACCCCAACATATATCGCATTTGAAGAAGCAGGCGAGCATATCTTTTTGAATGATGCTGCACACAATCGGATGATTGAATTTGATGAGAATGGCACCATCACACGGTTGATTGGAACTACCCTGCCGGGGTATTTCGATCAACACATGTTTACATCGCAGTTCAACCGTCCCGGTGGCATGGTGCACGCCAATGGCAATCTCTACATAGCCGATACACACAACAACCGAGTGCGTGTGATTGACATGGCTTCTGAGCAAGTGAGCTCGCTATTGGGAAGTGGTTACATCACATGGAAGAAGGTGAAGTCGGTAGATGCGCGCTTTGAACCCTTCGGATTACCAACGGATCTTGCTGTTCTTGGTAACAGGCTGTATGTGCTGAGTGCAACCACCAATCAAGTGTTTGATGTGGATATGAAAGACGGTTCTGCGGTGCTACTCTGTGATTTGCCGGAAGGAATTACCGGACTTCTTCGAAATTATCCGGTCAATATGAATGCTGGAACCAACGTGCTTTATGTGACTATGGCCGATGGAAAGGCTTGGAAGGTGGATCGCAAAGGAAAGGTGTCCGAAATTAAAAAAGGTACCACTTTCCGTTTTGCCTCGGTGTGCGAATGGAAGAACGGAATCGCAGGTGTCACGAAGGATGGCAAAGTGCTTTTTCTGGAAGAAGGCAAGGACTGGAAGTTGGTGGGAGAGCAAACCATCGAAGGTGTGAAGAAGAATGATGTAGTTGTGGCCGCCCCTACTGATGTTATGGTGAAGAATGGCGACCTCTATATTGTAGACAGTGACAACCATTTGGTACGAATGATTGGATCAACGAGCGATAAGTTGATGAAGAATTTTTGGTTTCGACCGAATCAGGAGTTGATTGGCTTTGACGCTGCTCATACCAACGGTGACCTCGTTTTGATGGACAGTTTATTTATTGGAAGCAATCCGGTTGAATTGCATATGCTCCTCGATTTGGAAGGATATACCATCGTACCTCAAGGTCAGAATGAGATTATTCCTGCCGATGCCACAGGAAAAATCAAGTTGAATTCGGAGACGTTACGAAAAGAGGAATTCACCATCACGATCGCGCCAGATTATATGGATCCGGATATTTACCTGGAAATCTATATGACGCTGGAACACCCCGAAAACAAGGGCCTCTTTCTGATTAAGCGGGCGTACCTGGATATTCCCATTGCCCGACAACCGGGAGCCGAAACACTTCAGGAACAAATCTACAAGCCCAACCTGCTCCCGTACTGAGTCTATTTCCCGTCGGTAATGCGGCTAAGTGCAATGGCCGCTTCGGTGTAGTCGCGCTGAATGGACAATGCCTTGCGATAATCTGCCTCGGCCTCTGCGCGCTTATTCAAACTCTCGTTGCACAGTCCACGGTTGTAGTAGGCCTGGTAATAGCCTGGGAAAATATTTACGGCATTGGTGAAGTAATGGGCTGCGCTATCGTATTGCTGCAAGTATTCCAAAAAGACAAATCCTTTATTGAAATGTGCCGATACAAATTTTGGGTCGATTCTCAAAATTTCATCGTAGCATGCAAATGCTTCCTTGTAACGTTCTTTTTTGCGAAACCCGGTTTCTTGCAAATACATGGCCTTGTCGTACCACGCCTCGATGCTGCGCGGTCGTATGCTGATAGCAGAGGTGTAGTATTCTTTCGCTAAATCGCTTTGCTTCGCAGCGTAAAGAAGACCTACTTCTACATAGGCTTCATAATAATCGGGATTAACTTCAATGGCTGTTTTATAAGAAGAAGCAGCCAGGTCGGTATCGCCCATGGTTTTGAAAAGTCGGCCTTTGAGATAGTAGGCCTCCGATTCGAATTCGTTCACTTTCAGAGCTGTGCTCAGTTGCAAACGTGCCAGGTCGTAATTGCCCAAGACGATATCGATACCGGTTTTCTTCAGCAATCCCGGCACGTAGAGCGAATCGTAACGCAAACAGGTGCTGTAATCGTCGTATGCTTCTTTTACTTTTTCTTGCTTGAAATACAACTCACCGCGCAACAGGTATATGTCGGCCTTGGTGGAGTCAACGCCGATGGCTCTTTGGATGTCGCTGTATGCATTGGGGTACATCATGCGGTCGCCCCAGTAACGAGCGCGATCGAGATAGGCAGAATAATCGTTTGGGTTGTCGATGATGCGCTGATTGAGAGCGCGCAGCAACGAATCGAGTTGCGCAATGGAGTCAGCTTGTGCATCGAGCGTAGTATTCTCGGAAGAGTTGTTTTGCTGAGCGCCATCGCACGAGTGCAGCGTTAAGAGTGAGCAAAACGATAATAAGATGGTGAGTGCACGCATGGATTTGAAACGATTAACATGAAAAAGGCCCCCGAACAATCGGGGGCCAAATTTCGCACTTTCTTGCCAATCCCCCAAAAAGCATCGATTTGGCTGATGGGTTGATGAGGGGGGAGGCGTTTGTATTAGGCTGTTACCAGGTTCTTGGCAGCAATCGCTTCCTTCACTTTGGTTTCGATTTCTTCCATCAAATCCGGATTGTCTTCGAGCAATTGCTTAACGGCGTCGCGACCTTGACCCAGTTTGGTTTCGTTGTAGCTGAACCAAGAACCGCTCTTTTTCACCACGTTTAAGTCAACACCCATGTCGATGAGCTCACCCACGCGGCTAATACCGTGGCCATAGATGATATCGAACTCGGCCGTGCGGAACGGTGGCGCTAC
>JBKCGW010000240.1:0-12371 GCA_046303175.1 Flavobacteriales bacterium | reverse complement strand
GTAATTGACTGCAGCATATTCATCAATAACACCCTTTCGTTTTTGTACATCGAAGGGGGCAATGAACTCGACAATGCGACGCTTTGGTATTACGATGGCAACACATGGGAACTATTGAGCGACCTTCCCAAAACAACCATTTGTTCGAACGGCCAAGGACAATGGACCGCTATCTCCATTCCATTACCTGAAAGCTCAAACAACAACCCTGCGGTGCGCTTTGGATTTCGCTGGCAGAATAACGATGATGGTGAAGCGCTCGATCCAAGTTTCGCAGTTGATGACATTAGTATTTCCGGAGAGTATGGCGAAGACGCCACCCCACCATCCATTGTTTGTCCATCGGATACGACCATTTATACGGAAGACTATTGCTATTTCTTGGGTGATTTTGAGAGCCTTTCCATTGTAGACGACAACCTCGATTTGTTCCCGGCCATTGTTCAGTCTCCGTTGGTCGAAACGCTCGTGGCACCTGGACTACATGTTATTACGGTGACTGCAACTGATTACTCCGGTAATTCGAATTCATGTCAGTTTAACCTCACTCTTATCGATGATGATGCGCCTGTATTTGAATGTCCGCCTACAATCAATGTAGATGCTATTCCTGGGGAGACAACCGTGGAGGTTTTGCTGCCCGATCCACCGGTAACGGATAATTGCGAAGTACCTCTGTTGTCCAACAGCATCAATGGCTTGGAACCGGCAACTGGTCAGTTTCCCGTCGGCAACACGGTTGTAATTTATACAGCAACCGACTCGTCCGGTAATTCCTCGCAATGCTCCGTGCTCGTTACGGTAAATTTAACTCTTGAAGGTTGCTGCCTTGGAGACCTAAATTGCGATGGTGCAATCAGCGTGGCAGATTTGCTTATTCTGATTAGTCAATTCAGCTGTGTGGGAGAAGATTGTTATGCTGATTTGGACGGTGATACCGTCGTTGGAGTAACGGATTTGCAAGTGTTCAATAGCCTATACGGAACTTTTTGTCCGCAATAGCAACAAGTTTGTTACTTACATTTGCGCGAATTTATTACCGTAAATTCCTCGTACATGTCTTATTTCCAAGAGAAATTCGTAGGTGAGGGCCTTACCTACGATGATGTGCTCCTCGTACCGGCCTATTCTGAGGTACTGCCTCGTGAAGTTTCAGTGCGCTCCCGATTTTCAAGAAACATTGTGTTAAACGCTCCGGTGGTTTCGGCCGCTATGGACACCGTTACGGAGTCGGAGATGGCCATCGCTATGGCAAGAGAAGGCGGCATTGGCGTTATCCACAAAAACATGAGCATCGATGCTCAGGCTGCACTGGTGCGTAAAGTGAAACGATCGGAGAGCGGAATGATTCAAGACCCTGTTACGCTTGATGAGCACGCAGTAGTGGCTGATGCGCTGAAGCTCATGGCCGAGCACCGAATTGGCGGAATTCCGGTAGTAAACAACGAAGGAAAACTCATTGGTATCGTAACAAATCGTGATTTACGATTTGAAAAGGATATGGCGAAACCCATTGCGGCCATCATGACCAGTCAGGGACTTATTACGACTGACAAACCCAATGATTTATTGGCTGCTGAAGCCATCCTTCAGCAAAGCAAAATCGAGAAATTACCGGTGATTGATGCTTCCGGAAAACTCATTGGATTAATAACCTATAAGGACATACTAAAGCTCAAGAAGTATCCCAACGCGTGCAAAGACAAACTGGGTCGATTGCGAGTAGCGGCTGCAGTGGGAGTTACCCACGATACGTTGCAACGGGCCGAGGCGTTAGTGAAGGCTGGTGTGGATGCAATCATCATAGACACGGCACATGGCCATTCCAAGGGAGTTATTCAAATGCTCAAAGAGGTGAAGCAGGCCTATGGAAGCAAGGTAGATGTGGTGGTTGGAAATATTGCCACTGCAGAAGCCGCCAATGCGCTGATTGAAGCAGGAGCCGATGCAGTGAAGGTTGGAATTGGCCCGGGTTCAATTTGTACCACCCGTGTTATTGCCGGTGTGGGCGTGCCCCAGCTTACCGCGGTTATGGACGTTGCATATGGCATTACCGACAAGGACGTGCCGGTTATCGCCGATGGTGGTATTCGTTTCACAGGTGATTTTGTGAAGGCTCTGGCCGGCGGTGCGTCTTCGATTATGGTGGGCTCAATGCTCGCAGGCACAGAAGAGAGTCCGGGCGATACCATTATTTACGAAGGTCGGCGCTTCAAAGCATACCGCGGGATGGGTTCTGTGGAGGCTATGCAACAAGGTTCCAAGGATCGATATTTCCAGGATGCTGAAGACGATATCAAGAAACTCGTACCTGAGGGTATTTCGGGCCGTGTTCCCTACAAGGGAACGGTGCAGGAAATCATGTATCAGATTGTAGGAGGTTTGCGTGCTGGTATGGGATACTGCGGGGCTATCGACCTGGCGGAGTTGCGAAAAGCTAGATTTATCCGTATTACGAGCGCAGGCGTGAAGGAAAGTCATCCACACGACGTGTTTATCAGCCGCGAAGCACCGAATTACAGCCTCAAATAGGCCTCATTTTTTTTGCTGTTAACTCACTTTCACAAGCCGGAAGGGTATGGAATTCACCTCTCTGAGGCTTACATTTGCGCCCGCTCCATTATGGGGCACTAGCTACCAATGAATCTAATTAATCCTACCATGAAAGTGAAGTCGCTTGCTTTTGCTTTTGCATTCTTATGCTGTGTTTCCAACAGTTTTTTTGCTCAAGATAAAAATGCCGCTGTGTTGGTGGTCGATGGAGAGCCAACCTCGCTTGAAGAATTCGAAAACATCTTTCGTAAGAATAATCGCGACTCGGTGATTACAGCGCAGTCGTTGGATGAATACATGGAGCTCTTCATCAATTTTAAATTGAAGGTAAAGGAAGCCAAAGAAGCCGGATTGGATACAGTAAAGAAGTTCAAGAATGAGCTCGATGGTTACAGAGCGCAGCTCGCGCGTCCTTACCTCACCGACAGCGACAAACTAAATGATCTGGTAAAGGAAGCCTATGAAAATTACAAGCAGGAGGTGCATGCAGCGCACATCTTGGTGAAGGTAGATGCCAATGCATCACCATCTGACACCGCAAAGGCGTTCGCAAAAATTTTGGCAATTCGAGAGCGTATTACCAAAGGAGAAGATTTCACTGCCCTGGCAAAGGCAACTAGCGAAGATCCCAGCGCAAAGGAGAATGGTGGTGATTTGGGTTATTTCACCGCGTTTCAAATGGTGTATCCGTTTGAAAAAGCTGCCTACGAAACAAAAGTCGGTCAAGTGTCCATGCCTATTCGCACTCGATACGGTTATCACTTGATTTACGTATACGACAAGCGCCCTGCTCGCGGTGAAATGCACGTGGCCCACATCGTCGTTAAGCCCAAATCTGAAACCAACAGCGAGGCCAACGCTGAATCCAAAATTCAAGAGATTTACCAAAAACTAGTGAGTGGTGAATCTACCTTCGAAGAATTGGCAAGCAAATACAGCGATGACCCTACTTCAGCTAAGAAGGGTGGTGAATTGCCTTGGTTCGGAACCGGTAAGATGGTTCTTGAATTTGAGGACGCCGCATTTGCATTGAAAAACAACGGAGATTATTCTCAACCCATCAAAACTGCTTTTGGGTGGCACATTATCAAGCGCCTGGAGTACAAGCCTCTCGCTTCGTTCGAGTCTATGGAAAAGGATATCAAGAACAAGGTTTCCAAAGACAGCCGAGCAGAACAAACCAAGAAGTCGTTTATCGAAAAATTGAAGAAGGAGTATGTATACTCAATCGATGAGGTCGAACTGGGTAAGCTTGTAGAGAAGGCTGATTCTAATGCATTCGAAGGAAAACTATATGTAGGTAAAAAGTCTATGGAGAAGCCGCTCATTCGCATGAACGGGTTGACCATAACGGTAAATGAGTTCAACGAACACATGCGCACCAAGGGCCAGGCTAAGCCAACGATGACACCCGGCGATTATGTGCGTGCATCCGCCAACAAATTGGGCGAGGATAAATTATTGCAGTTGGAAGACGCCAAACTGGAGGAGAAATACACACCGTTCCGACTACTCATGAAGGAATACCGCGAAGGAATTTTGCTCTTCGAAATGACCGATCAAATGGTGTGGTCTAAAGCAGTGAAAGACACAGCCGGTCTTGCTGCCTATTACGATGCAAACAAGGAAAATTTCATGTGGCCCGAGCGTGCATCGGTTGTCATTTATACCTGCGCAGGAGCTGATATCGCTAAGAAAGTGCGCAAAATGGTGAAGGACGGAAAGGACAAGTCGGCCATAGCCGGTGAACTCAACAAGGAATCGCAACTCAACTTGCAGGTGCAAGAAGGTATCTATGCTAAGGATGATAATGCGCTGCTTGCAAAAGCGCCATGGCAGGTTGGATTAAGCGCTGATATCGCGGATAACGATCAAATAGTAATCATTCAGTTCAAGGAAATTATTTCGCCTTCTGTCAAAAAATTGGATGAAGCCCGCGGAATGATCACTTCGGAGTATCAAACGTTCCTCGAACAGGAGTGGATCGCTTCGATGCGTAAAGAGCACCAATACAAGGTTAACAAGGACGTGCTCCATTCCATTAAGTAATGAGATTTTATTTCCTGTTTGCAATTGCTTGTGTATGCGTTCTTAGTTCATGCGACTGGACGGATAACCGTGCTGAGTTGATTGCGGAGATCGGTGACAAGACGCTTACCAGAAAGGAAGTTTCGGATGTAGTGCCTGACAACTCATCACCCGATGATAGCGCAGCACTTGCTGATCACTACATCCACGATTGGATAACTAAGCAGTTGATTATTGCCAAGGCAGAATCCAACTTGCCTGAGGAACTTAAATCGTTTGAGGAAATGATCGAGAACTATCGAAGCTCTCTGCTCATTTACGCTTTCGAACAGGAATGGGTGAGGCAGAAATTGGATACCGTGGTAAGTGACCAGGAAATCGAACAGTACTACAATGACAATGAAAAAAACTTTCAACTAAAAGATTACATCCTGAAGGTGAAATTCACAGCTATCGCTGCCGACAGCAAACAGATCGGAGCATTGAAGAAAGTCTTTAATTCATCTAAGCCGGAGGATCTCGTTAAATGGCAGCAGATGTGTGTCGATATAGGTGCGAGTTATTATTTCAATGAGGAGGAGTGGCTGAAATGGGATGAGTTTATTCAGCAAATTCCTTTGGAAGTGTATGATGTAGAAGGCTTTCTCCGAAAAAAGAACATTATTGAATTCGAGAAGGAAAACAATCTGTACCTGATTTCAATTACCGATTATCAGCTTGCGGGAAGTAAGTCTCCACTTAGTTTTGAACGTGAGAAAATCCGATCGATGATTATCAATAAGCGGAAACTTGCTCTGCTGGAAACCATGCGCACGGATATTTACAGCAAGGCGCAACAGGATGGTGAAATAAAACTTTATTTCTCGAAACAATGAGATACTACTTTTTTCTTATCGCCATCTGTATTGCCTTTTATGCAAACGCACAACCGGGAAAAGTGGTCGACCGGATTATCGGCGTTGTAGGTAATGAAATCATCCTTCAAAGTGACTTGGAATCATCTGTGTTGGAAATGACCGAAGGAAAAGGGTCGGATGATGCGGACTTGAGATGCTCGGTATATGAGAATTTGCTCTATCAAAAATTACTACTTAATCAATCTAAGTTGGATAGCCTCGAGGTGAGCGATGGAGAAGTGCAATCGCAAGTGGAACGTCGTATCGAGTATTTCATTCAGATGTTCGGTAGTGTGGAAGAATTCGAGAAATACTACGGCAAGTCACAGGCTCAATTGAAGGACGAGTATTTCGATTTAATCAAGGATCAATTACTCGTTCAGAAAATGCAGGAAAGCATTACCCGCAACGTCAAAGTCACTCCTGCCGATGTGTTGAGGTATTATCAAACGGTTCCGAAAGATTCGATTCCACTTATAGGTGAGCAGGTAGAATATTCGAAGATTCAAATCGCGCCCAAAGTCCGCGACTCGGAGGTGCAACGGATCATTCACATGATGGACTCAATCCGTATGAATCTCGCCAATGGCAAATCCTCCATGACACTGGAGGCCGCTAAGTGGAGCGAAGATCCGGGTTCGAAATACAAAGGAGGATGTTATCCGCTCCAACGTAAGGGGTCATTTGTGCCGGAGTATGAAGCAGCGGTCTATAACACACCGGAAGGCTCTTACTCGCCGGTTTTTTCATCGACCTATGGTTATCACTTTGTGAAGGTCATCGAAAAGCGTGGTGAGTTCTACGAGTCATGTCACATCCTCATGTCACCCAAAGTGAAGTCGGATGATCTCGATGCGGCAAGAAAGAACCTCGAAAACGTTATGTCAGACATCGGTGACACACTCACCTTTGCGAAGGCCGCCTTGTTGTACAGTACCGATGAAGATACAAGAAACCAAGGTGGGCGTGTAATAAACCAATCAACAGGTGGAACCCGCCACGATGTGGCATCACTTACCTCAGAGTTGAATCTCGTGTTCATGGGCATGAAGCCCGGTGATGTAAGCGATGCTATTTTGGTGACTGCCGAAGATGGTAAGCAGTCGTATGCCGTTTATCACTTGGATAACCGACTGGCGGCGCATGACGCGAATATGAAGGACGACTACGAGATCTTCAAACAAGTAACTGAAGCACGCGCAAAACAGCAAGAAACGGATAAATGGGTAAAGAAGCGCATTGCTTCAACCTTTATAAAGGTCGATACGGATTATCTGGGATGTAAGTCACAGTTTCCATGGCCTAAAAACAATCCTTAACAACTTACCGTCTGTTTGGCGAATTTTCATTTTTACTTTCGCCCTACTTACGCTTTTAACACCCGCATTGTATGTCAGATATCAAGTTTAACTCAGACGCAGAAGCAATTGACTCCTTAAAGTCACGCTACAGTGATTTGCAAAAAGAAATTCGCAAAGCAATCGTAGGACAAGACGAGGTAGTGCGTGATGTGCTCATTTCCATTTTCGGCAATGGTCACTGTTTGTTGGTGGGTGTTCCCGGGTTGGCCAAGACTCTTTTGGTAAGCACCATCGGAAAATCACTCGGATTGTCGTTCAACCGCATTCAGTTCACTCCCGATTTGATGCCGGGTGATATCGTAGGTTCTGAAATTTTGGACGATTCGCGCAGCTTTAAGTTTGTAAAGGGCCCTCTTTTTTCGAATGTTATTTTGGCCGATGAGATCAACCGAACTCCTCCAAAAACACAATCTGCATTGCTCGAGGCAATGCAGGAAAGGAGAGTAACCTCGGGCGGTAAAACATACGAATTGCCTTCACCATTTTTCGTATTGGCTACCCAGAACCCTATCGAACAAGAAGGTACATACCCTCTTCCCGAAGCGCAACTGGATCGTTTCATGATGAATATTTGGGTTGATTATCCTACACTCAGCGACGAAATTCAAATCGTTAAGTCGACTACCACGAATGTGGTTCCGCAAATCAACAGCGTTGTATCAGGACAAGAAATTGTATTCTACCAGCAGTTGATTCGCAAAATGCCGGTGCCTGATAATGTGATTGAATATGCAGTAAAGTTGGTTGCTAAAACACGTCCGGAAAATGAGTTGGCTCCTGCTATGGTAAACAACTTCCTAAGTTGGGGTGCCGGACCTCGTGCATCGCAATTCTTGATAATCGGTGCGAAATGTGTTGCTGCATTGAAGGGTAAATACAGCCCGGATATTGAAGATGTGCGCGCGGTTGCTGTGCCAATTCTCCGTCATCGAATCGTGCGCAATTACAAAGCCGAGGCAGAAGGTTATACTGTCGAAAAAATTATCGGAGAATTACTTTAAGCGTAGCTTTCTTTCGCGTCAATCCAGGGAAGTGCCAGTGTTATGACGGCAAAGCCGTGGGCTAAATTGTTGAACGATAGAACAGCTACACTTCCTATAATCAGAATGACTACTGTGCTGTAGTAGCGTGTGGGGCGAAACAACAAGCTTGCTGATAAGCAGGTTGTAATTCCTAACAACACATAGGTAAGGACTTTCCATAGCCAACCTGCGCCGGTTGCCGCTTCAGTGAGAAAACTTCTTACTTCACTTGGTTGATGAATGAGATAGTAAATGCTCTCTCCCTTCAGCCACTGAGAAGAACCCCACATGAAAATGGCAACAACGGCTATTACCATAACCGTCAGAATGCGCATGGCTGCTATCGATAGACTATTGAACCATTTTCGAACTGCAGATTCTGTTTCATAGTGCACCGGAATCAATAAAAATGCGACTTGCAAAAGCAACACAGCTCCCCAACCAAATACACCCGGTGCTGCTTGGTAGAGCATCATGCCTGTTATCCAGGCTAAAGCGCGAGGTAACCAGGAAATTGCTGCATTGCGCATACCTGCAATGAGCAGCAAGGGATGTGAAAAGTATATCCAGGCATAAATTTCCGGCTGGTAGTAGAGGCGAAGCACTGCATTCTCAAGCAAGGAATCGGGCATCCCAAATCGAAAGAGTACATTATCACTTCCCCAAAAAAGTGTATGCTCCGGAATAGTCGTAATCCATAGAACAATCAGAAAGCCTTGCACAATTCGTGGCATGAATCGCAGCGCTCGGTGTGCTGAAAAACTGTCGAAGTAGAGAAACAGTCTTTTAATCATGGTGCTCCGTAAGGTGGAAAGTTAATGTAGGAAAGTTGCTGAGTTGGTGCTGCATCCATAGAGGGAATGAATTCGATGGCCGCTCGCAGCTGAACTGAATCCGGATAAAGCTCTTTGTCGTTTCGCTCCATGCGCATCACATAGTAAACGGCCTTTGAGTAAGTGCTACTTTCCAGAATAGTTTTAAGCTCAGCGCGCCCATTTTCACTATACAAATTATGCGTTAGTTGCCAGCGTAACTCATCGATAATTGTTTGTTCAACACGCTCTGCCCGAGAGCTAGGCTCAAAGCCATGGGATGTAGTGGCATCTTTCCATTCACTCCAATCATTCGTTTTTTGTTTCATTCGAAACTCTAGCTCGATCTTATTGGTAGGAATATCTGAACCGAGCTTGCTCCACGGTTGTTGGAACAAGGGCTGTGTGTATCGATCGGCGATGCCCGATGTTTCAACTGAAAGTGCGCTCAATGCACAGAGAGTATAATGAATAGTCAGAATTATACCCCCAATGAATGCTGCGAGTAGTGTCTTTTTCATTTTCATGTCCCAAGATAATTCCCACTTTTTTCAATTGAGTCCTTTCGCTGTAAGTTTGTCACAAATCAATGTTTAATGATTGAAATAAAAGCCAACGACCCTGCTCTGCGCTCATGGGTGAATGTTCCCGAAGGTTCTGATTTTCCTATTCAAAATTTGCCGTTTGGTGTATTTAGAACGGAAAGTCAATTTCCCCACGTGTGCTGCGCTATTGGCGAACAGCTCATCGATTTAAAGGCCCTGCACGTAATGGGCTACCTCGAAAATCTTCCCTTTACCCTCGAAGATATGGTGAGCCCAACGCTCAACCGATGCATGCGTCATGGAAAACATGCGATGCGCGATTTGAGAAATCGAGTGTCTAAACTGCTGCGCAGCGATATGCCCGACCTACGCGATAAAGAGCATCACGTGCGCCAAGTGTTGTTCAGGCAAGACGAAGTTCAATTGCTCATGCCAATTGAAGTGGGTGATTATACCGACTTCTACAGCAGCGAAGACCACGCGCGCAACGTGGGTACGATGTTTCGTGATCCTGCAAAAGCGCTTTTACCCAATTGGAAACATTTACCCGTAGGTTATCATGGTCGGGCTTCCAGCATATTGATTAGCGGACTTCCCATTCATCGTCCCATGGGACAAACCAATGCAAGCGATGAAACGCTGCCTTCATTCGGACCTTCCAAGCAACTTGACTTCGAGTTGGAGATGGCCTTTGTAACATTCGATGGAAAACCACTCGGCCAGCGCATTTCAACAGCAGAAGCAGACGATTACATTTTCGGAATGTTACTCTTCAATGATTGGAGTGCACGCGATATCCAGCGATGGGAGTACGTGCCACTCGGTCCTTTCTTGGCAAAGAATTTTGCGTCGACGGTTTCTCCTTGGGTAGTAACACTCGATGCATTGGAACCCTTCCGTGTACCGGGCCCTCAGCAGGATCCAAAAGTGTTGTCTTATCTAGAATACAGTGGCAACAAGAACATTGATATAAAACTTCAGGTTGCAATACAACCGGAGAATGCATCCGAAACCATCGTTTCCAATAGCAACTACAAGCATATGTATTGGAACATGAATCAGCAGTTGGCGCACCACACCGTTAATGGATGCAACATTCGCTGCGGCGACATGATGGCGAGTGGCACCATCAGCGGACCTCAGGAAGGTTCCTATGGTAGCATGCTGGAGATTGCATGGAAGGGAACTAAACCGGTGCAAATGGTAGATGGTTCGCAACGCAGCTTCATCAACGATGGAGACACCGTAATTATGCGAGGTCATGCCGAGAAGGATGGTGTGCGCATTGGTTTTGGCGAGTGCAAGGCGAAGGTGTTGCCGGTACTTTAATGAGGACGCAAGCAGGTATCTTCAATATGTTTGGATTGAAAGGGCTTTCGATAGTGTGCGCAGTATTTCTGTGCGCCCAGGTATTGAAGGTTAATGCACAAAAGCAAATCGCCAATCAGCATAATGCTTGGGTCGCTCTTTTCGGTAACCTTCGAATCAATGACCATTGGGTCTTTAATACCGAGTATCAGTGGCGTAGAGCGGAGTTTATTCAGCATTGGCAACAGTCACTATTGCGCTGTGGTGTTGATTACTATTCAACGTCGGGAGTAAAATATTCCGTCGGTTATGCATGGATTAAGACATTTCCTTATGGCGAGCAACCCATCGTACACGAAAACAATGAGCATAGAATTTGGCAACAGGCTGAGTTGAAATCAGCATTTGCACGCGCTGAGATTTTTCACAGATATAGATTGGAGCAACGCTACATTGAGAATTGGGTGAATACGTCGGAAAACACTTTTGAATTGAATGGATTCAGTTTTCGCCAGCGAGCCCGGTATCGCCTGCTTTGCAATGTGCCTTTGAATAAAAGGGAAATGAGCGACCATACTCTTTTCCTTTCTATTTGGGATGAAATCTTCGTCGGGTTCGGAAAGGGAATAGCTAAAAATGTTGTAGATCAAAATCGCTTGTATGCCGGATTAGGCTGGCGTTTCAACGCTGCTTGTAATATTCAACTGGGATACCTCAACCAATACATCATTAAGAAAGACGGAATTCATGCCGAGCGAAATCATACGCTGCAGGCTTCAATGACCTATAATCTCGATTGGAGAAAGAAGAGAGAGTGATCAGAGCAATTAGTTCTTTCCAATACCCTCGCAATATGCGATTTTTCTTGCCTCCTTATAAATGCATTTGCATCGGTACCTTGTACTTAGTACTTTGTAATTCGTACTTAGTACTTTGTCATTCGAACTTCAATCGCCACTGCGCTAAAGAATTTCTGTCGCAATATCTTCTATGTGGGCAATACTGGGCTCGAACCAGTGACCCCTACCTTGTCGAGGTAGTGCTCTGAACCAACTGAGCTAATTGCCCTAAATGAAAAAATGAGCCGAAGCTCATTTCTTTTTGGTGGACCCGGTGGGGGTCGAACCCACGTCCAAACAAGGAATTTCTAAGTTTTCTACATGCTTAGTTCGCAATTATTTTTCGATGAAGGCCAGGCCACGAACAGCCAAACCTCCACTTAGCTTGAAGTTTTTAACGATTACCTACAAGCTTCGGCTTTCGCGATCTCTCTTTGATGAAGCCTCATTGCCGGCGACCAAGAGCGGGGTCATCCGACGAGACAGTGCTTGTTCCGGACCCAGTCCGAAATTAGGCGTAATCACACCCGGTGATTAGGCTGCAAGCGCGTAAGAAGTGTTGTCATTTCTGACTTGCAGTTTAAGATTTAAGAGCTATCCTGCAAAACGCTCTGCATGCTTGCCCAGCTATTCTTCTTGCTGTCAAATCCGGGGAACGGGCCCAAATTCTACGTATCGTTTTAAAACGATGCAATAGGAATAATGTCAAAGAACGGTGCAAAGATAACTCGCCACGCATGGTTTGTTCTCACAATTAACACTAACACGTTCAATCTGCAGGGCGGCTCAACTCGAATAGAGGCTGTTCATAAGGGTATTTTTGCTCAAAATTGATTCAATGACAATCAAGAAAATCGGCATTATCCGAGAAGGCAAGGTGCCACCCGACCATCGCGTTGCACTCACTCCGAAGCAATGTGTATTCGTGAAAGCGCAGTTCAATGTGGATGTTGTGGTGCAGCCAAGTCCTATTCGTAAATATGCTGATGCAGAGTTTGTTTCTGCAG
>JBKCGW010000239.1:0-6714 GCA_046303175.1 Flavobacteriales bacterium | reverse complement strand
CACGATTTCACGAATGGTTTGTGTTAAGCCACGAATTCACGAATGAGGATAGTTATAGGACACGAATTCACGAATGGTTTGTGTTAAGCCACGAATTCACGAATGAGGATAGTTATAGGACACGAATTCACGAATGGTTTGTGTTGAGCCACGAATTCACGAATGAGGATAGTTATAGGACACGAATTCAAGAATGGTTTGTGTTGAGCCACGAATTCACGAATGAGGATAGTTATAGGACACGAATTCACGAATGGTGAGTACAGATTGAGAGTGGCAATCGAATGCCAAGTGATTGGAACTCTAATTCAGAAACAATTGACTAGCGAGGAAGGTATTGAAGCAACTTTGAAAGCGGCTTGCGAATGAGCGTTAAGAATCCTGGCTGAAGTCCATTCATCTTCCACGCTAAACGATCTTCTTTGTTCGCCTTCCATCTATTTTTCAGGGTAACGTTGCTTTGACCGCCGGCACGCATCTTCGTTATGACCCTCGGGAGATACGCAAGGCTGATTCCATGCTTGTGGATGAATCGCAGCATCAATTCATAGTCTGCAGCAGAGCGCAATTGGAGGCTATATAAACCATGCATCTCGTAATGCATTCTTTTCACAAAGAAGGTCGGATGAGGTGGCATCCAGCCACGCATAAAATCGCCGTGACGATACTCTCCTGACTTCCAAGAGCGAATCACTTTATCCGTTGACGTGCGATCGACATACACCAAATCGGCATAGCAAGCGTCTGCGTTGTCTTGCTGAATTGCTTTAACAATATCACTAATAACACTGTTATCGGCATAGAAGTCATCGCTGTTGAGAATGCCAATAACATCGCCCGTGGCAGCGCGAACGCCTTTATTCATGGCGTCGTAAATTCCTTTGTCAGGTTCTGAAATTATGGTCGCAATTTTATCTCGATATCGATTCACAATCGCCATCGTATCATCCTTTGACGCTCCATCTACTATGATGTACTCGATATTCGGGTAGTCTTGTGAAAGCACCGACTGAATCGTGTCTTCTACGGTTTCAGCGCTGTTGTATGTTATGGTGATGATGGAAACTTTCATGACTTAATGATTCTCTCCTTCACTTTAACAGCCGGATTGCCTCGGTAAATAGAATAGGAATCGAGATTATGACTCGCTATGCTTCCAACGGAAAGCACACTGTGCGAACCGCATACGACGCCCGGACAAACAACAGCCTTCGCTCCTATCCATGTACCTTCTTCGAGAACAATATCACCCACTTTCAAGTCGAAGGTTGAAAGTGTGTAATCATGATTGCCACACAACAGCATCGCACCTTGTGACAGGCAACAATTCGATCCGATTATCACTTCACCTAAATTATCAATCCAAACATCTTCACCGATCCATGAGTGAGACCCAACTTTTAATTTCCAAGGATACTTAATACGCACATGGGGCTTTATGACCACCCCATCAGCGATTTCAGCACCAAACACGCGAAGAAACATTTTCCGCAAGAAGCCAAACGGATGACCGGATGCAATGAAAAGCTCATGAATAACATACCACATAGCGCGCTTCAATCTACCGCCGGGTTGGTACCAAGCGTTGTTGAAGCGACTGAGATCTGTTTTCGGGTGTTGCTGTGACATTGTGCGAACAAAGAAAATGGAAAAACTGCCACGAACCACTATGCAGTGCAATAGCCCAGCAATTACATTTGACACAATTGTAATTCACTATGCGCATCTACCCTGCCCTTCTCCTATTGCTTTCTGCTACGTGCTTCGGTAATCCTGCAACTGCTCAGCACTCCACCGACCTCACGAAAGTGCCCGATGGATTCAAAAACATGAATATGCGGAGCATTGGTCCGGCTGTAATGAGCGGCAGAGTAACCGCCATTGATGTGGATCCGTTGAATGAGAATATCCTCTACGTTGGAACCGCCAGCGGCGGTCTTTGGAAGAGTGAAAGTGCAGGGATGACCTGGTCACCCATTTTCGATGACCAAGAGGTATTGGGCATAGGTTCTGTTGAAATTGACCCATCGAATCATGATATCATTTGGGCGGGCACCGGCGAGGGAAATCCGCGCAATTCGCAAACCAATGGAGCAGGCATCTACAGGAGCCTCGATGCAGGCAAGCACTGGCAACGCATGGGGCTTGAAAACACAAGCACCATCCATCGTGTTGCTGTCGATCCGCGCAATTCGCAAGTGGTATATGCCGGAGCACACGGCAACGCATGGCACCCGGCAAAAGACCGCGGTGTTTACAAAACGACTGATGGAGGTAAAACTTGGAACAACATTCTTTTCGTGAACGACACAACGGGTTGTGCCGATTTGGTGATGGACCCAAACAACTCCAATCGACTGTTGGCCGCTATGTATCAATACCAACGCAAACCCTATCATTTCACCTCAGGAGGAAAAGGAAGTGGTTTGCACATCACCGTGGACGGCGGAACAACCTGGACGAAGCTTACCGATAAAAACGGTTTACCGGAAGGAGAACTGGGCCGCATCGGACTGGCATTTGCGCCTAGCAATAGCAAGGTTGTGTATGCTCTGATTGAGTGCGCCAAAACCGGCTTATACCTCTCTACCAACGGCGGATTGAACTGGCAATTGGTGACGGAAAAAGGAGTGGGCGATCGTCCGTTCTACTACCATGAGTTGTACGTCGACCCAACCAACGAGAATCACCTCATCTACCTGCACAGCACCGTAAGCGAGAGTATTGATGGCGGTAAAAACTGGACAACGCTCCTCCCCTATTACGGCGTTCACCCCGACCATCACGCATTTTGGTGGAGCAGTAAAAATCCGAACTTCATGATTGAAGGAAACGACGGCGGTTTGAACATTAGCCGCGATGGTGGTGTGAATTGGACTTTCGTGAACAACCTTCCGCTTGGGCAATTTTATCACATCGATGTGGATATGGAAACTCCCTACAACATCTATGGCGGCATGCAGGACAACGGCTCTTGGAAAGGGCCGGGATATGTATTTCACGGTGGTGGAATTCGTTCGGCCGATTGGCAAGAGCTGCTGTTTGGAGATGGATTCGATGTGCTTCCAAAACCGGGTGATGGACGCTATGCCTACGCTATGTCTCAAGGAGGAGAAGTCAATTACATCGACACGAAAACAGGCAACTCGATTTATATCAAACCGGTGCATCCCGAAGGAAAAAAACTGCGCTTCAACTGGAATGCTGCTATTGGCAAAGACCCCTTCAACAACGAAGCCCTTTACTTTGGTTCGCAGCACGTGCATTACTCGAAAGACCATGGATTGAGTTGGGAACTTCTATCACCCGATCTCACTACCAACGACTCGCTGAAACTGAAAGATCAAAACATTACAGGTGGAATAACCCCGGATGTAACCAACGCAGAAAATCATTGTACGATACTTTGCATAACCGCGAGCCCATACAACCGAGGCGAAATTTGGGTTGGAACTGACGACGGCAATGTTCAATTGACACGCGACGGCGGAAAAAGCTGGACCAATCTGTCTGCTACCATAAAGGACTTCCCCAAAGCAGCTTGGGTTCCGCAGATTACACTCGGAGCAACGGCCGGTGAAGCATGGATTGTAGTCAACAACTATCGTCAGGGCGATATGAAGCCTTATCTCTACTACACCACTGACTACGGAAAATCGTGGACCAACAAAGCCGGCAACGCCTCTGTTCACGGCCACTGCCTAAGCGTTGTGCAAGACACAAAAGAACCCAAACTCGTTTTTCTGGGTACCGAACATGGCTTGTACGTTTCGTTCGATAAAGGCAATCAGTGGCTTCACTGGACGCACAATTATCCGAATGTAGCAACGCAAGATTTGAAAATTCATCCGCGAGAAAATGACTTGATTATCGGCACATTCGGTCGAGCCATCTATGTGCTCGACAACATCGAACCACTGCGTGCATATGCTCGTGGCGGTGCTACTCAATTCGAGAAAAAAATGTTTGCATTTCCCTCGCCTGATGCGATGATTAGCGCATGGAAACAGCCTGCGGGCGAGCGATTCCCGGCTGACACCTATTTCGCGGGAGAAAACAAAAACACACGTGCCGCACTCTGCTACTGGCATACACCGGAAGTGAAAGAAAAAGGGGCAAAGGATAAGCAAGACAAAGAGAAGGGGGAGAAAGGAGAAAAGGAAAAGGGCGATAAAGAGAAAGGCGATAAGGAGAAGAAGGGGAAGGATGATAAAGTGACGATTTATATTCTGTCGCTTGCGGGCGATACGCTTCGAACGCTGAAGCATGAGCCAGATACCGGTTTCAATGCGGTCAATTGGAATTTCGAAACAAAAGGGATTCGTTTTCCTTCGAAAGAAGAGCCCAAGAAAGACTCCGAAGAAGAAGGTAATGGCCCGAGCGTAATGCCCGGCACCTACAAGATTATTTACAGCTGGAATGACATCAAGGATAGCAGCACAGTGAATATCGGTATTCAGCCCGGCTTGGAGGTTAGCGCTAAAAACCATGATCAGTATGTACGTTTATGGAAGGATGCCGCGGCCCTCGCGCAATCGGCTGAAAAGGCTTATGCCGACATTCGTGCCGCGGAAAAATCCATAGCACTGGTGAAGGATGCGCTCACCTACGCCGATGACAGCACCAAAAAGAAAGTGAACGAACGCATCGACTCTCTTCAGAAAAAAATCGATGTGATTAAAGAGACATTTTTCGGAAAGGAAAACACCAAGGGCATTCAAGACGATTCGCACACCCTCATCAATCAGTTGTACACGATGATGTACTCGTTGAGCGAATATGAGAATGGAACAAACTCAGCGAATATCATTGCCAATTGCAAGCAGAATACGGACAAGGCTATTGCTCTGGTGAATGCATGCATGACAAATGAATTTGATGCATTCAAAAAGTTGGTAGCTGTAACTCAATTCAACTACTTCAAAAAGGAGTAAACATTAGAATCCCTTCGAAAGGAGCAGCTGCAGCGTTTGGTTGTAGTTGCCCTTTTCATAATAGCTCAGCGGGTTGACTTGAGCAGGATTGGGACGCGTGGGAAGAACCGATGAAGACCCCATGAAGCTTACACAGAACTTTGGTGTTACCCAAAACGAAACTCCCAGCTCCAGTCCAATATCGATGCTTTCAAATGGCGGATTCACTTCGTAGTCAAATCCATTGGAAATAATTTTCTGATTGAATAAATACCCTGCGTAGGGACCGAAGTTGATAAGCAGTTTGTCCAGATCCCTCTTCGATGGAGCGTAAGAAAACCAAATGGGCACTTCGATGTAATTGAGTTGATACGCGAACGTATTGAAGTTAAGTGTATCCAACTTGGTGCGACTGCCTTTGTTGATATACTTCATGCTCATGGTTGCTGAGGTCCTCTCTGAAAAAGGCACGCGCACCCATGCGCCCGCCGTCATTCCAAATTTATCCCAGCCTCCTAGGCCATCTCCGCTGATTTGAGACGTAACGCCACCTGCTACAATGCCACCCTGGAAATTGCGCTTCGAGGAGGTTCTCTCTTCTTGAGCAGTCATGAATGCCGGAAGCATCACAACCAGTAAAAGGATGGCGAAACGAGTCATCATGGGATCAATTTTGTTTTCGCTACGTTCATTACACGTCCATTGTCTCCCTCTGTAAGCAAGACGATGACTTCACAACTATCGGGAACCCATTCACTGTTCCATTCGAAGGTGTAACTCTCGACTTCCGATGTTCCTGCCGCCGGATCCGTAAACACAGTCAATCCGGTCGCTCCGGTTCCTGTGGTGCGCAGCATGTGCTCGTGATGATAGTCTTCGATATACTCGGGATCATTGCCAATAAAAAATTGAGGTGCGACAATACCCGATTCCGTGAGCATCACCACGAGTTTAAAGTTACCTGTTGCATTCTGCAACCACTCTGAAAAGACATGCACGTTCCAATGATTGTTGGTGGCCTGATAGTCGGCTTTTACTTGCATATTCACTAAAGGCTGCTCCACAATTGCTTCTGCAACTTGTCCTGCCCACGCTGATGGCGAGAAAATAGTGGATGCACCCGGTCTGCGATTAATACGGCCCTTAGGCATGATATCTTGCTGCACTTGCGTAAGCAAGTAGTACTGACCTTCCGGTGTTGTCCAATCATCGGGATACTCTGGTGGAAGCGGAGCAGCGAGCGAACCTGCATGAATAGACACAACAGCCAAATCTTCACCATACGTTTCTAAAAGTTCTGCAGCCCGAGCGTGCCCATTTGGGCAATTACCGCACTCGTGACCCGTAAAATCTTCTAGTAACACCTGTTGATGCGGATTAGGAGAAGATTCAAACTCAGGAGCTGGCCCATATAAATCACTTCGGTAAACACCGTATTCAATGATGGGTTTTTCTACCTCATCGCACGATACGATGAGTGTGCAAGAGAATAAGGCTATTAAAATGTGTACGGCTCTATTTGACTTCATATGCTAGAAACTAGAAGTTAAGTTTATCTCAATACCGTTGGAGGCAGGAACAGCTCGGCATACACCGCCAATGCAGAAAATTCCTGCACGGCGCTTTCCATAGCCAACCATGATTCTGCTTGCTCCCTTGGTATATCCTATGTTACCATACAGGTAATGCACTCGCTTTTCCGGATCAGCGTTTCCATAGTTGTACTGATCCATTACAGCAAACGACCAATGCGGTGAGAATGCATATTCAACGAGCGCAGTAGCCCAATTACCCTTGTCCT